>NZ_JBSFUU010000010.1:0-115686 GCF_053591955.1 Streptomyces sp. NPDC002845
GGTCAGCCCGCCACCCGTCGCGTACCGCATACCACCGGCATACCTGATGGATCATCAGCTGTCGCCAGGTCTACCTCAGGAATTTAAGATCAGTACCTTCAAGGCTGTAGTCCACCCGCCGGAGAAAAAGGACCCTCCTCATGCATGATGCCCGCGCCCTTCTCGAAATGGGTGCCGAAGCGGTTCGTCGCCTCGCTCGCCGCGGATACTCGCTGGACCTGTCTGCGCTGGAGAGTCTCCAGTCGCGGCGCAACCAGAACATCCGCTCGGCTGACGAGCTGCGGGCAGAGTCCAAGCGGGTGGCAAGCGAGGTCCAGCAGACCGCGAAGCAGGGTGGGGACATCTCCAAGCTCAAGGAGCGAGCCCGCGAGATCAAGGAACAGATTCGCGAGATCGAGGCCGATCAGGAAAAGGTGCAGGAGGAGCTCCGCACACTCCTCCTCACCATCCCGAACCTCCCCGACGACAAGTCGCCCGACGGCGACTCCGAGGAGTTCGCTGTCGAGGTCCGTCGAGTCGGGACACCGTCGTCGTTCTCGTTCACTCCGAAGGACCATGTCGATCTCGGTGAGGCCACCGGCATCCTTGACTTCGTCCGGGCCACGAAGCTGTCGGGCCCTCGCTTCGCCGTCGCGCGAGGAGCTGGTGCCGCCCTGGAGCGGGCGCTGGCCACGCTCTTCCTCGACCTTCACACGCGTCGGCACGACTACGTCGAGCACTCGGTGCCGTTCCTGGTCACGCGTAAGACGATGACCGGCACGGGGCAGTTGCCGAAGTTCGAGGAGGACCTGTTCAAGACCGGCGTCGCGGACCGCGAGCTGTTCCTGATCCCGACGGCCGAGGTCCCGCTGACCAACCTCTATGCCGACGAGATCATTCCGCCTGCGGAGCTGCCGCTCGCGCTCACCGCGCAGACTCCGTGCTTCCGCTCGGAGGCCGGCTCGTACGGCCGCGACACCCGGGGCCTGATCCGCCAGCACCAGTTCACCAAGGTGGAGATGGTGCGGATCTGCGACACCGAGGAGGCCGACGCCGAACTGGAGAAGATGCTCGGCCACGCCGAAGCCTGCCTGAAGGAGCTGGGCCTCGCCTATCGCGTGGTCACCCTCGCCGCAGGTGACACGGGTTTCTCCGCCCAGCTCACCTACGACCTGGAGGTGTGGATCCCAAGCCAGAACACCTACCGCGAGATTTCGTCGGTCTCGAACTTCGGCACCTTCCAGGCACGGCGCGCGAACATCCGCACTCGGGGCGCGGACGGAAAGCCCAAGCTCGTCGCCACGCTCAACGGCTCGGGTCTCCCGGTCGGCCGCACCTTGGCCGCGCTGCTCGAACAGGGCCAGCAAGAGGACGGCTCGATCGTCCTGCCTGAACCACTCGTCCCGTACCTCGGCTTCCGCCGTATCTCGGCGGACGGAACACCGGAGTCATAATGCTCGTCGGCGTCTGCGACTTTCCCGGTAGCTACGCTTTCCCCCCTGCCGGATACGGCGGGATCGAACGATGGCTGTGGGCGGTCGCAGTAGGCGCCCGAGCCGCAGGCGCCGACGTACACCTCCTGGGTCCGGGATGGCTCCCGGATCTGGAACCCGATTGGGTCCGCAAGCCGGTCCGTCTCGAAGACGTCATCGAGGGCTCGCTGGCCGAGCGTGAACTCAAAGCCTCCGGCTACGACCTCCTGGTCGTCGGTCACGAGTACCCCTCCCTGCCCGCCTGGGTACGAACCTGGAACCAACTGGACTGCGACGTAGCAACTTTCCAGCACTCTCCGGTGTTCCAGCACACTGACACCGCATTCGACGGCAAACGGTCACGGCTCTACTGCTACTCCCCCGAGATGATCGAGCGGTACACAGCCCACCAGCCCATTCCGGAACTGGCTGTTCACCTCGGCCTCAACGAGAAAGAGCGCCTGGCTATCCAGGGGCGAGACCTGGTGTGGCTCGGCCGCATAGACGAGGAGAAGGCTCCTCACCTCGCGGTACGAGCGGCTCAGCTCCTCGGCCGCCGCATTCGCATCGTCGGTCCCGTCTTCAGCGAGGACTACGTACGGAGCCACGAAGAGCTCTTCGCCGCGGGCAACGTGGAGTGGGGCGGTGAACTCGGCGGCCCGGCCAAGACGGCTGTCATCCGGGACGCCTCAGTGTTCGTCTACACCTACGCGCGGACCTACGTGGAGGCCGGTGCCGCTGTCTTTGGTGAATCCGTACGGGCGGGAACGCCCATGGCTGCGCTGACCTGGCGTGATGGAACCTGCGCCCAAGCTGCGCTCTGCGACCGGACGGGCGTGACGGCCGTCGTGCCGCCCGAGGCAGACGACGAGACCGCAGCGCGGGCCCTCGCGGAAGCGATCGAGCGAGCCGCCGACCTCGATCACACCGAAGTTCAAGCCATCGGCCAGCATCGCTTCGCCCCAACGCGGCACTTCGAAGCCATGGCGGCCCTCTCATGCTGACCGGATCGCCCGCGCTTCAGGCAAAGACCGCGCTCCGCGAAGTACTCGGGCCTAGCTGGGAGTTCACGATCGAGGGCATGAATCTGGAGATCCGTCACCGTCACCGGGGTTCGCCCTACGCGCCGCCGCGCCGACCGCCCTCGTGGGCAGAGCTCCTGAGGACGTTGGAGGACGCTTTTGCCGCTCGCGGTGTTCCTCGCGACGCGTGCATTCCGCTTCGTTGGGGGCGCGAAACCGAGCTGGCCATCTCAGCGGTTCAGGCTCTCGATCCGCTCCTCAAGGACGGTCGCCCGGTGACCTACCGCAGCGGGTTCCTGCCCCAACCGGTGGTCCGATTCACTGGCGAGCGGGGTCGGAACGGGGAGCTCCTCGACGGTTACCTGACGTCCTTCGTCAACGTGTCGCGTGTCCAGCAAATCCAAAGTATCGACGAGTACGCCACCGTCGTAGATGACTGGCTCTACGTACTTTCCCAACTCGGCTTTCACGCCCGGCACATAAGCCTCCACGGCCAGCTCAAGGTCTGGCACCGCCGACAGGTCGCCGGAGTGACCCTCATGTTTCGCCACTTGGATCTCACGCTCGGCGACATCGTTTTGCTATGGAACATTGAGAACCCTCAGCGCATGGCCGTCGACCTCGGCACGGGCCTTGAGCGCTTGGCCTGGGCCCGGACGCTTCGACGCTGGGATGAACTGATCTTCGGTCCTCTCGCCGGAGCCGCGCCTGTCCCTGCCCTGGATGCGCTCCGCACGGCGACCCTTCTGCTCGGCAACGGCATCATGCCTGCCGCACGCGGTGCGGGTGGGGTGACACGGAGAGTCCTGGGCGTGCTTGCGCCTGAGTCGGCGCGACTGGGAGTAAGCGCCGCGGTCCGCTCCTCGCATCAGTATTGGACGGCGATTGCGGCACTGCCAGTCCCTTGGCCTGCTATTGCCTCGTGCATCGAACAGGAAGTCAACCGCTGACGAGGCCTTTGCCCGTGTCGTGGGACAGCCACGACCGGGTTACGGAGTAAGCCGGTTCGGCCCGCGGAACAGGAAGGTGGCCTCGCGAATCGAGTCCAGGCCGAGCATGACCATCAGAACTCGGCCGAGGCCCATGCCGAGGCCCCCGTGCGGCGGGCACCCGTACCGGAACGCGTTCAGGTAGTCCTGCATCGGCTCGGTGCTCATGCCCTTCTCGGCGGCCTGCTTCAGCAGCACGTCGTACCGGTGCTCGCGCTGCGCGCCGGTGGTGACCTCCAGGCCCCTCCACAGCAGGTCGAAGCTCAAGGTCACGCTCGGGTCGTCGGCAGGCCGCATGTGGTAGAAGGGCCGGATGCCGACCGGGTAGTGCGTGATGAACACGAACTCATGCCCGGTGGCCTCCTTGATGTGGGCCGAGATACCCCGCTCACCCTCCGGGTCCAGGTCCTCCTTTACCCCTGCGGGGTCCCAGCCGCCCTTGCGCAGGATCTCCTGCGCCTCGGCCATGGTGATGCGGGGAAAGGGCGTAGTCGGCACGGCGACCTCGACGCCGAAGTGCTCGGCGATCGCCTCACCGTGCGCGTCGGCGACCTTGGCGATCGCGTGGGCGAGCATCTGCTCCTCGAACGCCATCACGTCCTCGACCCCGTCGATCCAGGCCAACTCCACATCGACGCCGGTGAACTCGGTGGCGTGCCGGGAGGTGAACGACGGCTCGGCGCGGAAGACCGGCCCGATCTCGAAGACCTTGTCGACGCCGGCCGCGATCGCCATCTGCTTGAAGAACTGCGGCGACTGCGCCAGGTAGGCACTGCGGCCGAAGTAGCCGAGCTTGAAGACCTCCGCGCCGGACTCCGAGGCAGTGCCCATGAGCTTGGGGATGTGCATCTCGGTGGCGCCCTGCGCGTAGGCGTACTCGCGCATGGCCTGCTCCAGGGTGCTCTGCGCGGTGAGCATCAGCTGGGTGGCGGGACGGCGGCGCACGTCCAGGAAGCGCCAGTCCAGCCTCTGCTCCAGGCCGGTGTGGTCGTCGATCGGCAGCGGCGTGACGTGAACCGCTCCGGGATCTTCGGAGGCTCGGGGCACACCCGAGCCTCCATCAGGCCCGGTGCGGTTCACCCCCGTCACAGCAGCCGCCGGATGTCACCGCGGACCCGGTAGAAGCCACCGCCCGCCGTGTGCAGGGCGTCCACGACGTAGCGCGCCCGAGACCTTGACGCGTGCCGCCTGGCCGTCCGACCCCGAGGCCTGGGAGACCCGCAGTGGCCCGCCGTCGCCTGCCAGCCGCGTCACGACGCCGGACAGCTCCTCGTATGACAAGGTCAGGGTGCCGGTGGCGAGATTCGCTTCGGCGCTGCGCGCAGTCAGCGATGTCACCTTCACGTCGTGGAGGTCGAGCCGGAGACGGTCGATGTGCAGATAGCTACCCTGCGTATTGGTCGTGGTGTCGATTTAAAGTTCTCCCCTCTCCTTCGCAAGCTCAGGAAGGGGATTCCTGTCTACCTTGCGGCGACAGGCTTGACGGTTTTACCCGCCCTGCGACCGCGCCTTCCGGCGGCCGGGACCTCCACGATGACGTGGCCGATCCGGTACAGGTGCAAGATGTTCCTCGCTGCGTTCCAGTCGGCGTTCGCCGTCCAGCCGCAGTCGGGGTTCTTGCATGCGAACAGTTCCTGGCTCTCTCGGCTGCCGGGGGTGGTGAAGCCGCAGGCTGAGCATCGCTGGGAGGTGTGGGGGGCGGGGACCTCGACGAGTCGGCCGCCGTAGCGGGCGGTCTTGTACGTCAGCATCGTCACGGTCCGCCCCCACGCTTCCTGGGCGATGGAGCGGTTGAGTCCGGCCTTCGCCTTGGCCCCGTTGCGCAGGAACGCACCCTCGTTGTGGGGGTCGGGCTTGGGTGCCGGGCTCTTGGTCATGCCGAGGATGTTGAGCTGTTCGACCACCAGCACGCCGTACGTGCGGGCGAGATACGTGGTCGTCTGGTGCTGCCAGTCCAGGGCTCGTCGCGTGGCTTTTGCTCGGAGCTGCTTGATCTGGTCGTAGGTGTGCTGCAACCGCTTGGAGGTCTTCTCTCCGCGTTTGCGGAACGTCTTGCGGTGCGCGGCCTGCCGCTCCAGGCGGAGGAGCTTGGCCTTCTCCCTCGGAGTCAGCCACTTGTCGCGGTCGGAGTCACCGTTCGGTAGGCGCGACGGGCGCCCGTGGTCCTGGTGGTCCTTGTTGGACAGGGCGAGGGGGATGTTCACTCCGGCGTCGATGCCGACCTCCGGCCCCTGGTGGGGCTCGGCGGCGCGTTCGAGGGTCTGGACACGAAAGGCGATGTGCCAGCCCCACGCGTCCTTGACCAACCGGGCACCGGTGATCCGGTTCTCCTTGTTCGCACGCTTTCCGACCGGGAGATCCTTGGTCCAGCGGAAGCGGACCCGGCCCACCTTGGGAATGTTGACCATGCCCCACCGGCGGTGGACGCGAACGATGTTCAGGTCCCGGCCCTGCGGGATGTCCACGGACATCGGCGAGCGGAAGCGGCCCTTGTAGGTGGGCTCCTCTGCCCTGCCTTCCCAGCAGTTCACCCAGGCGCGCAGGTACGTCTTCAACACGGCTTGCGCGGCCTGAGCGGGGAGGACGGCGAGGTAATCGAGGTCCTTGCGGGCCTGCCGGATCGCCGCATCTGCGAGAGACAACTTCGTGTCGCTCTTCGACGCCATCTGCCACCAGGAGTGCAGGCAATTCCACATGGTGCGGGCCGCATGCGCCTGGTCATCGATGAGCCGGATCTCGGCAGGGCTCAGCGCCAGTCGGGCACGGTGCCCGAACTGCCGCTTCATCAGACCGAGTTCACTCATGACGATCACCATACTACAGTTGGCTTATGTCACCACGCTGGAATCCCAACCCCGACGTACGCACCGGCCGTCACGTCGTCTACAACCTGCACGTGCACTTGGTGTTCGTCACCAAGTACCGGCGCAAAGCCATGACGGACGCCATGCTGACGCGCTGCGAAGAGATCATGCGGGAGGTGTGCACGGACTTCGAAGCCGACCTCAAGCAGTTCAACGGCGAAGAGGATCACGTACACCTGCTCGTGCACTACCCGCCGAAAGTCCAGCTCTCCAAGCTGGTCAACTCCCTCAAGGGCGTCTCCGCCCGCCTGCTCCGCAAGGAGTACGACGCGCACGTGCGCCGGTACCTGTGGGGCGGACACTTCTGGTCCGGCTCCTACTTCGCCGGAAGCTGCGGCGGGGCGCCCCTGACCGTCGTACAGCAGTACATCGAGCGGCAGAAACGCCCCGTGGGCTGAGCCGAACAGTGCAGACCCGTGCTTCGGTGCGGATCACACCTATTTTGAGATGGCCTTCACCCCCGGCGTAAACGCCGGAGCACTGGCCAAGATCAAAGGTAGGACATTCCCGCGGTCAGCGTGACGTGACTGAAGTCGCGAGCAGCCGCCTGTGTCAGGAACGGGAAGCCCTCGATCGCGACGCCCAGATACCCGTCGGTGGTGTTCGCGTAGCCGTACTTCTCCTTCGCGAGCTGCGCGGCCTCCGTGTCCGCATAATGCACGGCTATCCGGTCGGCAGCCGTGAAAAGCACGGCGAGCACCACCACCGTGATCGTCAGGACCTTCACCCATCGACGTCTCACGCCGATCCCTCCACACTGTTCAGATGTTCGAGCGACGGTAACGCGATCATGTATTGCGTGATGCGCGTGTGGAGGGCTCCTTTGCGAAGGCATTGCCGCCACACGCCGAGCGCCGAGGCTTCCGCTGAGCTGAGTGACACTCCCGATTGGGGCCCCGTGGGGACCGCTGCTCAGGCCCGTTCGCCCCACGAAGAGGAGTTGGCCTCGAACGCCTCGTACATGTAGATGATCGCCTCACGGCAGATCGAAGTCGCGGACCTGGCGGAAGTACTGCACGGCGCCGAGCTTGCCGTCCTCGGAAGCATGATCAGCGCTGGCTGTTCGCGTCACTCCACAGGAGCGACCGCACGTCAACAGGGGTAATGTCGAGGAGGGCCCCTGCTCGGGGGCGTCGCGGACGCGGAGTACCTCATCACCGCGGCCGGACCGAGCCCAGGTTCGGCCCTCGCCCTGCTGACGGACGGCTTGGTCGAGTCCGCGAGCCCTGCACCTGGAGGAGGGCAAGCGCAGCATGTGCGTCCTCTCGCCGCCGCGGCTCCGTCCGACGCCGAGCGCCTTGCCGGCGCGCTGCTCAGCGACCGCAGGCGGCGCGAGGGCGTCGTGGCGCTGCTGCTCCTGCGGTATGACGGGCTGGAGTTCCGCCCCATACGGTCCGGCTGGACGGTATGGCGGCTGTCCGACGCCGTCATGCACGCCCACCGCTTCACCGCACGCACGCTGCGCTCCTGGGAGGCGACGGGCGGCCGAGGCCTGTTCCTCGTCGCAGCGATGTCGGCGGCCTGGGGAACGGTGCCGGTCAGCGGCAGCAAGCAGGTGTGGAGCGAGATCGTCCTGCCGCCGCACGAGCCCCCGCCGGCTGATACCGAACCGGCCTGCGGGACCACTCGGCCTGCACCCGCCTGAGGACGTCGGCGGGGCCGTCTCCCTGTGCGGGACAAGGAGGTCTCTTCGATGAAGACCTGTCTGCGGGACGCTGCCGTCGCCGTCGCGGCGGTATCGGCGGCCGTCGCTCTCGCCGCCTGCGGGGATGGCGGCGGCGAGGCGGAGGGCGGCCTGGAGATCGGCCTGCTGCTGCCGTCGAGCCAGACCAGCCGCTACGAGGAGTGGGACAGGCCCTTGATCGAGCGGCGGATCAAGGAGCTGTGCGGCGACTGCACGGTGGTGTACGCCAACGCCCAGCTTGACGTGGCCCGTCAGCAGCAGCAGATGAACTCCGTGATCAACAGGGGGGTCGAGGTCCTGATCCTCGACCCCGTCAACGCCTCGTCGCTCCGCTCCTTGGTGGATATGGCGGACCAGGCGGGTATCCCGGTGGTCTCCTATGACCGCCTCGCCGAAGGCCCGATCTCGGGATACGTCTCCTTCGACAACGAACAGGTCGGCAGGCTCCAGGGCAAGGCCCTGCTCGAGGCCATGGGGAAGAAGGCGAACGGAGGCCAGATCGTCATGCTGAACGGCGCCCCGACCGACCCGAACTCGGCCGCCTTCAAGAGGGGCGCGCTCTCCGTCCTCAAGGGCAAGGTGAAGATCGGCAAGTCGTACGACGCCCCCGGCTGGCGGCCGGTGGAGGCCCACCGCAGCATGTCCGCCGCCATCACCGCCCTGGGCGCCGACAACATCGACGGCGTCTACGCCGCCGGCGACAACCTCGCGACTGGCGCCATCTCCGCCCTCAAGGCCGCCAAGAACGAGCCGCTGCCCCCGGTCACCGGCCAGAACGCCGACCTCGCGGCCGTGCAGCGCATCGTCACGGGTGAGCAGTACATGAGCGTCTACAAGCCCTTCAAGCCCGAGACCGATGCCGCCGCCGCCATGGCCGTCGCCCTGGGCCGCGGCGAAAAGCTCGGCGACCTCGCCACGGCCACGGTCAGCAATGACACCACCAAGGACGTCCCAGCCGTTCTGCTCACGCCGATCTCCCTGACCGTCGACAACATCCAGGACACCGTCGTCAAGGATGGCCTGTACACGATCGATCAGATCTGCACCCCTAAGTTCAGGTCTGCCTGCGACAAGGCCGGACTGACCGGATGAGGGCGGGCCTCACCGGGGTGTGTGCTGTTGCTGGTGCGAGACGGCACCGGCGGTCCCTGCCACCACAGTGGACGTTGAGCGGGCAGCGCGTCCACTATCGGCTGCCAGGCCAGCGCCTCATGCAGCGGCACCGGTTGGTCCAGCGCGACCAAGCCGGCCTGGTGCAGCGCCCGGCCTTGCGGACGGCAGGTCTGCATGACGTGGATGCGCGCGTACGGCGCCGAGGGGAAACAGCTCGCGGCACGGGCAGGGTCAGGCCCGGGCGAGGAACAGACGCTTCCTCAGCCGCGGGTGCCGAAGTGGCCGCCGGTCTTCTGGCCGTCCTCCGTGCCGGCGGCGGCGACGCAGCGGAAGACGCGGAGTCCGTTGTCCCATTCCGTCGTGCTCGGGGGAATCACGGTGATCTGCCATTCGTCGGCGATGTCCGCTCCTTGTGGGGACCTGGACTCGGCCATGGTCTGCTGTGAGCACAGTGCCCGGACATCGGGGTGCTTGATGAGATCCCGTGCGTTGTTCGTCATGCCGTCCTCGGGCAGCGGGGCGATGGCGAAGGTCTCCCACACGTGTTTCACCTGGCAGTCCGCGCGGCTGACGGTGACGATCCCCGATACGTCGAGGATGCCGCTCCAGCACTCGGTGGTGGTCACGCACCGGCCGCCCACGCCCTCTACGGCCGCGGCGGGGCAGTTCTCGGTGGTGGTCGACACCCCGCCGAAGCCGGGGGAGGAGGGCGGCGGGCTGCTGACTTCGGCTGTTTCTGACGATGAGGGAGCGGCGTTCGAGGAGGAATCCGCGTCTTTGCTCGACTGCCCGGTCTGGGAGACCACCACGGTGATCGACACGGTGACCGAGACGGCCACCGCCGCCAGCACGGCGATCAGGCGGGGGCGCCACCGCTTGCTGTCGCGGTCGTCCGCTCCCGTGTTCGTCCCTCCTGTCCCTCCCGCCTCGCTCGGGTACCCCGGAGCCACGTCCTGTATGGGCGGCGGAGGGGGAGCCGTGTGTGACGGCGGAGGGGCGTCCTGGTGCTCCCAGTGAGCAGGGCCGGGGGTGGTGGTCATGCCGGGGGCCGGTCCGAAGACGCCGAGGTCGACGGTGTCGAGGTCGACGGCGGCGAGGCCGTCCCGCAGCGCGCCGGCGTCGGACAGCCGGTGCGCGGGGTCGGCGGCCAGGGCGTGTCTGAGCACCTCGTTGAGGGCTGGGGGTACGGCGGGCAGGACGGGATAGGGCCAGGTGTGCCGTACGACGAGTTCGGCGAGACTGAGCTGGCTTCCGTCCTCCGGGAAATGGGGCGGGCGTCCCAGCAGCAGGGCGTACACGGTCGCGGCGAGCGAGTACACGTCTCCGGCCGGGGACGGTTCGGCCATGCGGAACGCCTCGGGCGGCGCGTACGCGGGAGTCAGCGCCTCCCTGGTCACGGAGAGTTCCTGATCCGGCCGTGGCATGGCTGCGAGCCCGAAGTCGGTCAGGGCCACGGCGCCGTACCGGTCGATCATGATGTTGCCCGGCTTGATGTCGCGGTGCAGCACCCCGGTGGCGTGCGCGGCCGCCACCGCGTCGGCGATGCCCACACCGATGTCGCGGGCCTCTCTCACCGGCAACGGCCCGTCCCGGTGCAGCCGTTCGCCCAACGAACCGCCAGGACACAGCTCCAGCACCATGTACGGGCGGTTGTCGCCGAGTACCCCGGCGTCGTACACGGCGACCACATGCGGATGCCCGGACAGCCGCCCGGCCGCGGTGACTTCGCGCATGAACCGCTGCCGGTCGCGGTGCGTGGACAGCACCCTGCTGTCCACCTTGAGCGCGACCTCCCGGTCCACCGCCAGCTGACGCGCCCGGTACACCGTGGCGAACCCGCCCTGCCCCAGGGCTTCCTGGACGTCGTAACCGGGCAGCTCGAAGTGTCCGGAGCGCATAGTGCCGTATCCCCCAGCGCGAATCCCCTGGGCCGGAACGCCTGGCCCAATGCGGGTGACGACTGTAGCTCAGCGGCTACGGGGCGCGAGAACGCGGATGCTTCAGTGCCCGGCACCCCCGCCTGGCCACCGGGCCCGGTCCGGCATCGTCCGACGGTGGACGTCGAGGGCTGCCGGACCTTCCGGGACACCAGGTTCGCCGGGAGCCTCGGTCACACCTACATGGGGCTCGGTGTGCCTGCCCAGCTGCCCTTCCGGACGTTCTCCCTGCCCGGTCGGATCGTCCTGGACGTGGCTCACGCCTGGTGAGGGCCGGGGCGCGGGAGGTCGGATCACGACAGTTGGTTGCGCGAGAGGCCTCCCGTTCGGTTGTGCGAGAGGCCTCCCGTTCCGGTCGCCGCGGACGCCATCCGCAGCAACCCTGCACCCGCTCACCCGACCTCACCCGACCCCGCCCGATCCCACCCGACACACCGGCGTCGGCGTCGGCGTCGCGATCGCCGCATGCAGACCTTCCGGCTCGGCCGGTGGTGAGGCCGGTTGCCGTCGGCCCCACGACCAAGCACGTCACCAGGTGCTGGTGCTCCTCGTTACGCGAACATGCCGGGCTCGTAGTCGCCGGCGGGCTGCTGGACGATGACGTTCATGCGGTTGTAGGTGTTGATGACGGCGATGAGGGACACCAGGGCGGCGAGCTGGTCCTCGTCGTAGTGCTTGGCGGCGTTCGCCCAGGCCTCGTCGGTGACGCCGCCGGCGGCGTCGGCGATGCGGGTGCCCTGTTCGGTCAGTTCGAGGGCGGCGCGCTCGGCTTCGGTGAAGACCTTGGCCTCCCGCCAGGCCGCGACCAGGTTGAGGCGTAGCGAGGTCTCCCCGGCGTGCGCGGCGTCCTTGGTGTGCATGTCGGTGCAGAAGCCGCAGCCGTTGATCTGGCTGGCGCGGATCTTCACGAGTTCCTGTGTCGCGGCCGGCAGCGTCGAGTCGGTGATGATCTTGCCCGCCGAGTTGATGTGCTTCAGGACCCTGGTTCCGACGGAGTTGCCGAAGAGGTTCAAACGGGCGTCCATGGTGGCCTCCTTGCCGTGCCTACGGTTACACAGTTCCGACGGTCCGGCCTGGCGGGGTGTGACAGCGGGCCGGGCCACGCGGCTGTGACGTGCGTCTCACCTGCGGTCGCCTCGTATCCCGTCGGCAGCGCTGCCGGCCGGAAAACTGCCGGACACCGCACAAGCGTCCGCGGTCCGGTGGGAGGCAGAATTCCGCGCATGGCCGATATCCGGGAAGTGACCTTCCGTCCCATCTGGAATCGCGGGCTGTGGGTCCTCGTCGGACTCGGGGCCGCCGGGGCGAGCGTGGCCGCGGTGCGCATGGCGTACTGGGGCGAGTTCGTGGACGTGTGGGTGGGCGTGGGCCTGCTTCTCGCGCTGATGGGCATCGCGTGCCTCTACGCGGGCACCGCCGAGGTGAGCGCCGACGCGTACGGCCTGCGCTCCCGGACGCTGCTGCGCCGCCGGAGCGTGCCGTGGCGCGACGTCGCCGACCTGCGCGTATACCTGCAGTACGGGCGACACCACGAGGTGTACCGCCGCGTCAGCCTGGTGCGGCGCAACGGACGCGAGCGGCGCCTGCCCCTGCCGTGGAGCTCCTCCGACGACGATCCGGACTTCGACGCGAAGCTGGACGTGCTCCGCGCGATGCACCGCCGTTACGGAGCCCCGGAGTCGAGGCACGTGCCGACTGCCCCCGTCCCCGTCATCTCGAACCGCACCGCGGGGCGCGGCCGGGCCGGGTCGCTGGCCCTGTGCGTGCTGCTGCTCGTGGGCGCGGGCGGGGTCGCGTGGAGTGTACTGGCCGTCGCGTCGCACGAGCGGGCCTGGAAGTCAGCCACCCCGTGCACCGCCGGGACGCCCGCCGCGGAGCGCCGCGAGTGTCTGACCACCCTGCCGGCGGTGATCGCGCGGACCGAGGTCAACGGGACCAAGGTGAGCAGTTGGCTGTACTTCGCCGACAGCCGGCCGCTGGAGCGGGTCGGGGTCTCGCGCGAGGACGCCCAGGTGTTCCGGCCCGGCGACAGCGTCGAGCTGACCGTGTGGCGCGGCACGGTGATGGAGGTCGCCGGAGAGCGTCACGTGTGGCACGAGCACGTCTCCACTCCCGGGAGCCAGGCTGTCCTCGCGGCCGTGCTCGGGCTCGCCGCGGGCTACCCCGGCGCCCGGGTGCTGATTCACCTGCGGGGGCGCCGACGGCCCGACGACGAGGTCCTCCCGTCAGCCCTGCCGTTCGTGGGCACGCTCGCCGGTACGGCCCTGTGGCTGCTGCCACTCTGCTACCTCCACCCCACGACCCTGTTCGACTCTCCCGTGACGATCACCTGGGCGACAGTGGGCTCGTCGGCCTCGCTGGGCATGTTGGCCTGGGCCTGGCGCGACACCCGCATCCGTACGCCCGGAGAGGCCGCGGCGACCGAGGAGTCCAAGGGGTCCGACGCGACCGAGGGGTTCGATGGGTCCGATGAGTCCGAAAGGTTCGCCGAGAAGGAGCAGGAGGTGTTTCTGGCCGCCCGCTTCCTGGACCACACCGACTACAACCCGTACGGCTTCGGCACCCACGTCGTTCTCGGGGGCGGTCCGCCCGCGGTGACGCCCCACCCCGGCCCGGGCCGGTTCGCGGCGAAACGGATGCCGGTGGAGCGGCTCGCCGTCAAGGCCGTGCGGCGTGTCCGGGGCAGCGACGGCGAGAACGTCTCCAGCGCGTGGCACATCGCCGAACTCGACGACGCGGGCGAGACGGTCCGCCTCGCAGCCGCCCCGGACGACCTGGCGCGCATCATCCGGGAGCTGGCCCGGCAGTCGGCCTGACGTGGGGCAGGGTGCATGCGGGTCAGAGTGCGCTCGTGTCCTCAGGGCCGATCGTCGATTCGTGGCACTCCGGTGAGGTGGGAGCCTCGCGCAGCCAGTCGTCGAGTACGGCGAAGTCCGCCTCCGTGAGGCCCACTTGGGAGTCGACGCGGTGGAGGAGTGCCTGCCCTCGGTGGTGCGTCGACACCCACGCTCGATCGAGGTCGGTGATCTCGTCGTCGACCCAGACGAACGGGCGCCCCGCGGCCACCGTGACGAGGGCCCGGATCTTCCAGTGGAGCACGCCCGTCTCGTCCTCCTCCGGCGCGTCCGGCAGGTCCGCCACCGGAAGCTCCGGCAGGCCGAGCAGTGGAGCGATGACCTCGTTGGCGTCGTCCATCCAGGCGGTGGCCCACATCAAGGCACAGGGCAACGCCAGCAGACGCGGACCATGGGTGGGGTCGAGCTTCGCCAGCTGGGGGTTCGACACGTGCTGCCGGCCGACCCATGCCTCGGGGGCTGACGGGAGACGTACTCCGCCGTAGGGCAGGAGTGTTCCGTCGACGTCCAGGAAGAGCAGCGGGCGCTCCGCGTGGTCGGTCATGGCCTCACGTTATCGGCCCAACAGTGTGAGCGGGACGGCCGTCGGGGGCCATACCCGCGACCGACGCCGACGCCGACGCCGATGCGCGGATCCGGGTGGGCAGATCCGGGTGGGCATGTCAGGCCTCGCTACCCTGCCTCCATGATTCGCGCGGTGGTCTTCGATGTCGGTGAGTGTCTGGTGGACGAGACCCGGGAGTTCGGGGCCTGGGCGGACTGGCTGGGCGTACCTCGGCACACGTTCTCCGCGATGTTCGGGCCGTCATCGCGCAGGGGCGGGACTTCCGGGAGACCTTTCAGGAGTTCCGGCCCGGGTTCGACTGGAACGAGGAGCGGGAGAAGCGGGTCGCCGCCGGGCAGGCGGAGAGCTATGGGGAGGAGGATCTGTACGAGGACGTCCGACCGGCCCTGGCCGCGCTGCGTGCCGGCGGGCTGTGGCTCGGGATCGCGGGCAACCAGACCGTGCGGTCGGGGCGGATTCTGCGGTCGTTGTTCTCCGAGGACGTCGATCTGATCGGTACGTCGGACGACTGGGGCGCGAGCAAGCCCGACCCGGAGTTCTTCAAGCGGGTCGCCGCCGCCGTGCCCTTCGAGCCCGGCGAGACCCTGTACGTCGGAGACCGGTGCGACAACGACATCCGGCCCGCCGGGGAGGCGGGGATGCGCACCGCGCTCGTACGGCGGGGGCCGTGGGCGTTGATCCAGTGGGACGGTCCCGAGGCCCGGGAGGTGCCTACCTTCCGTGTCGAGGGGCTGCTCGAACTTCCGGGGCTCATCGCCGAGTTCAACAGCTCACCGCACTGACGGCGCGCTCGGCGTGCTCAGCGACGCCGCGTGCGGTCCGTGCGTGTGCGTGCGGCGCGTGCGTGTGCGTGCGGCGCGTGCGTGTGCGTGCGGCGCGTGCGTGTGCGTGCGGCGTGTGCGTGTGCGTGTGTGCGTGCGTGTGCTGTTGACGTCGTGGCGCTCAGGGCCTCGTGGCGGAGAGGGCTTGTTCGGGCTGTGCACTGTTCTCCCCTCTTCGCCCTCTTCTCCCCTTCTCCTCCCTCTTCGCTGCGGCGCCGAGGCCGTCACGACCACCAGGGCACTACGCCCCGGAGCGCGCCTTGTGCCACAGGGCAGCCGCCTCCGCCGCCACTCCCGGTGCGGCGAGGAGCAGCGCCTCGTCGTACGCCGGGGCAGGTGGGAGTGCGACCGCTCCGGCCTCCGTGGCGATGAGGAGGGCAGGGAGGCCGTCGACCGGGTGGAACTCGCCGATGGCTGTGGCCGAGGCCCGGCCGGCGGCGACCTGGGCCAGGGAGAGGGCCGTTGAGCCCATGACGCGGACGGTGCAGTGGCGGGCGGACAGTGCCGAGAGGAAGTCGTCCATGCCGGGCCAGTGGGCGTGGGCCGCCCACTCGGTGAGGACCACGTGGCCGGTGAGGGTGGTGTGGTCGGCGGCGCGGATGGGGGTGCCGTTCAGGTGGGCGCCCCGGCCGGCGACCGCCGTGAACGTCTCGGAGCGCCAGGGGTCGGCCACTACACCCACCAAGGGTGTGCCGTCGGGGGCCGCCAGCCCCAGGGAGAACGAGCACCAGCCGATGCCGTGGGCGTAGTTCGTGGTGCCGTCGACCGGGTCGATGAGCCAGTGGGGCGCGCCGGGGGCGCCCTCGTGGACGCCGTACTCCTCGCCGTCGATGCCGTGGTGCGGGAACTCGCGGCGCAGGACCGAGCGGACGTACGCCTCGATCGTCTCGTCCGTGTCCGTGACGATGTCGGCGGGGCTCGCCTTCTCACGCACCGGGCCGCCTCCCCGGCCGGGGTCGCGGATCGTCTTCGACGCCCACTCGGCCAGGGTGATGGCCACGATCAGGGCCCGGTCGAGGTCGCGGTCATGGTCATGGTCATGGTCATGGCCGTTGGCGTCTTCGTCGTAGTGGTGGTGGTCGGGCATGGGTCCTTCGTCCTCAACTCCGGCCGGTGACGCGGGGATCGTCCGTCTCAGGGAAGGTCCTTGGGAAGGTTCTCAAGGAAGGTTCTCAACGAAGGGTCCTATCGCCGCGTGCAGGCTCTTCGGCTGGTCCAGGTGCACATCGTGGGACGCGTCCTGGATCGTGAGGCATTCCGTTTCGGGACGGTGGGATTTCATCTTCGCGAATTCCGTCGGCGGCATCGTCCCGGACTCACCCCGTACGACGAGTGCGGGACAGCGGACTCGCGACCAGACGTCCCAGTAGTCGTGGGTGGCCAGTTCCCGTACCGCCTCGATCATCCTGTCGCGGTCCAGGCGGGGGTGCCAGCCGTCCTCCCGTTCCTCCAGGCCTTGCGCCCAGGCCTCGTGCCCGAAGAACTCCCTTGCGGAGGCAGGGGAGTCGAAGGGAGTCGGCCAGGTGTCCAGCCAAGCCGAGATCTGCGACGGGAGGTCCGGGGTCGGGCCGCCGGGGCCCGCCTCGATCAGGACCAGCGCCCTTACGAGGCCGGGGTGGGCCGCCGCGGTGAGGAGCGCGGTGTGGCCGCCGAGGGACTGGCCGATCAGGGTTACGGGAGGCAGGGCGAGGGCCTCGATCAGGGTTACCGCATCCCCTACCGCCGCCCCTCGGCTCATGTCCCGTGGGCGGCGGGTGCTCGCGCCGTGGCCTCGGGCGTCGTACGTCACGACTCGGTGGCCGTCCGCCAGCAGCAGCGGCAGGAGGGGGTTCCACTCGCCCAGGTGGCCCGCCAGGCCGTGCAGGAGGAGGACGTCGCTGCCGGACGCGTGGGGTGGGGTGTGGGCGCGGTAGGCGAGGTGGGTGCCGTCCGCCGTGGTGACGTGGCCCGTGCTGGATGTCATCCGATCCCCGCCACCTGTGGTCGTCAGTACCTCGTTGATCTCGTACGTCCTCACGATAGGGCCCGCCGGGTCCGCGAGGCTCAGCAGCCGGCTTGCGTCAGTGACGGCTTGCGTCGTCAGTGACGGCTTGCGTCAGTGACGGCTTGCGGGCGAGCCGGGCGTCCGGGGCCGGCAACGGAGCGTTAGCCTCGGTTCGTCCGACCACATCGTCCGACATCCGACAGCAGCGGAGCCCTGGAGGCGGCGGCATGGCGAGGATTCCTACGGCGGCGGTGGCCGCGAGCGGGCTCATCGGCGGGTACGGCGTGGCCCGCTGGACCAGGAAGCGCCAGCTCGGCGGGGTCGTGCTGGCTGCCGCCGGGGCCGCTGCCGCGCAGCAGTGGCGGCGGGAGGCGGGCGGGGCTGCCGCCGGGGCCCTGAGCGCCGCGTACGTCGCCGCCTTCGCCGGGTCGCATCCGCTGGCCAAGAAGGTGGGCGCCTGGCCCGCCGTGTTCGGGGTCGCGGGCGCCGTCGCGCTGGCCTCCTGGGCGGTGGCCGACCGCAGGGGCTGAGCGCTCCGCTGGCTGTGTCGATACGCGGCTCCGCCGCGGGGGCGCGATGTGCCGTCGTTCGTCTGCGGCGCCGTCGTGGCTGGTCGCGCCCACGCGGCGGAGCCGCACAATGTCACAGCCCGCGCCCCTTCGGGGGCGCTGCCCAACCGCAGAGGACTTCGCCCCGCCTGCTCAGCGTGCCGCCGCCCTCTCTCCGCTTTCTCCTCCCTGGAACGCCCGCCGGTAGGCGTACGGGCTCGTCCCCACCACCCGTTTGAAGCGTTCCCGGAACGCCGTCGGGGAGCCGAACCCCGCCTGCAGCGCGATGCGTTCGACGGGGTACGAGGTGGTCTCCAGCAGGTGCTGGGCGCGGCTGATCCGGGCCCGGTGCAGCCACTGGAGCGGGGTCGTGCCGGTCTGTTCGCGGAAGCGGCGGTTGAGGGTGCGGGTGCTCATGCCCGCCTGCCCCGCGATGTCGTCCAGCGTCAGGTCGCGGTCCGCGTTCTCCTCCAGCCAGCGCAGCAGGGGCTCCATGGTGGCGCCGGCCGGGGCCGGGGGCTGGGTCTGGACGATGAACTGGGCCTGGCCGCCCTCCCGTTCGAGGGGCATGACGCACATGCGGGCGGCGTGCGCGGCGACCGCCGAGCCGTGGTCCTTGCGGATCATGTGCAGGCACATGTCCATCGCGGCCGCGGCGCCGGCCGAGGTGAGGAACTGGCCGTTGTCGACGTACAGCACGTTCGGGTCGACCGTCACCCCCGGGTACATCGCCGCCAGGTCGGGGGCCGCGATCCAGTGCGTGGTGGCGCGCTGCCCGTCCAGCAGGCCGGTCGCCGCGAAGATGAACGCGCCGACGCAGATCGAGGCGATCCGGGTACCGTTCGCCGCCGCCGCGCGCAGCGCCTCCGCGACGCCCGGCGGCAGCGGGACGGTCGGGTCTGCGGTCCCCGGCAGGATGATCGTGTCCGCCTCGGCCAGGGCCTCAAGACCGTACGGCGCCCGCACCGCGAACGGGCCCGCGCTCACCTCCTCCGCCACCGAGCAGACCTTGGTCCGGTAGGGCTCCCGGCCGTCCGGCAGCCGGGCCCAGCCGAAGGTGTCGATGGGGGCGGAGAGGTCGAAGGGGATGACCTGGTCGAGGGCGAGGACGGCCACGGTGTGCATGGCCAGAGGGTAGGGGTGCGACGGGTTCTCGCCAAGGCCCCATCAAGGGTGCCCAGCCGCGCCAACCCCATGGAGGCGGCCTGCGGGCAGCCTGCGGACACCCCACATACCACCCCTGGCGAGAATCCGTTGAGTACTGGCAGAGCCGCCACTTCTCCAAGATCCGTCCCGCGCCCTAGCGTCGGCCCGTGACCAAGTTGCTGCTCACCCTTCACGTCCTCGCCGCGATCATCGCCGTCGGGCCCGTCACCGTCGCGGCCAGCATGTTCCCGCCCAGCGCGCGCAAGGCCATGGCCGAGCCCGGTGAGCCACGGGCGGCGGAGACCGTACGGCTGCTGCACCGCATCTGCCGGGTGTACGCCGGTGTCGGCATCGCCGTCCCCGTCCTCGGGTTCGCGACGGCCGGCAGCATGGGCGTGCTCGGCGACACCTGGCTGATCGTGTCGATCGCGCTGACCACGTTCGCCGCCGGCGTCCTCATCGCCCTGGTCCTGCCCCGGCAGGAGGCCATCGTGGACGAGCTGGGCGAGCCCACCGAGCCCACCGAGCCCACCGCACCCACCGCGCCCGGCCGCAGGCGGACCGTCACCGCGACCCGTCGGCACACCGTTCAACTCGCCATGTTCACCGGCGTGTTCAACATCCTGTGGGCCACGGTCACGGTGCTCATGATCGTCCGGCCGGGGTCGACAACCGGAGCCTGACCCTCAGCTCCGGTGCTCCAGCACATTCACGACCCGCCCGTTCGGGTCCCGCACGAAGAAGCGCCCAGAAGTCACGGTCGGTCTCCAGTGACGCCTCGGACTCGACCCGGACGTCCGGAACGGAGCCTCCGGCCCACCCCGCCCCACGCCCCCGCGGAGCGCCTACGCCCCGAACGCCCGCGCCACCGTGTAGATCACCAACCCCGCCAGCGAACCGACCACCGTGCCGTTGATGCGGATGAACTGCAGGTCACGGCCGATGTGGGCCTCGATCTTACGCGTGGTGTGCTCGGCGTCCCAGCTCGCGACCGTGTCCGTGATCAGGGAGGTGATCTCCTTGCGGTACGTCGTGACGACGTGCACCGCCGCGTCCTCCACCCACTTGTCGACCTTGGCCTGCGCCTTCGGCTCGGTGGCCATCCGGGCGCCCAGCGACAGCAGCGACGCCCGCGCGCGCAGCCGCAGTTCGCTGCGCTCGTCCTCGGCGGCGGACACCATCATCGACCGTACGGCGGTCCAGGCGGACGCGATCAGGTCCTGGACCTCGCCGCGGCCGATCGCCTCGCCCTTGAGCCGCTCCACGCGCGCGCGGGTGTCGGTGTCGGACTGCAGGTCGGAGGCGAAGTCGGTGAGGAACCGGTCGAGGGCGCCGCGGGCCGGGTGGGCCGGCATGTCCCGCATCTCGGTCACGAAGCGCAGCAGCTCCTTGTAGACCCGCTCGCCGATCCTCCTGTCGACGAACCTCGGGGTCCAGCCGGGGGCTCCGCCCTCGACCGCGTCCATGACCTGGTCGTCGTGCAGGACGAGCCAGTCGTGCGCGCGAGCGACGACCAGGTCGACCACCCGCTTGTGCCCGCCGTCGGCGACGACCTTCTCCAGCATCTTCCCCAGGCCGGGCGCGATCTCCTGCGCGTCGGCCCGCCGGGTGATCGCCTCGCTGACCACCGCCTGGACGTCGGCGTCGCGCATCACGGTCAGGGCGCCCCGCAGGGCGGTGGCCAACTCGGCGGTGACGCGGTCGACGTTCTCCGGCTGGGCCAGCCAGGCGCCGAGGCGGCTGCCGATGCCGACGGCGCGCAGGCGTTGCCGTACGACGTCCTGGGAGAGGAAGTTCTCGCCCACGAACTCGCCCAGGGTCACCCCGAGTTGGTCCTTCTTGTTGGGGATGATCGCGGTGTGCGGGATGGGGATGCCGAGGGGGTGCCGGAACAGCGCGGTCACGGCGAACCAGTCGGCCAGCGCACCCACCATGCCGGCCTCCGCGGCCGCGGCCACATACCCGGCCCACGCCCCCGCCCCCTGGTGCTCGGCCCACTTGGCCAGCACGAACACGACCGCCACGAACAGCAACAGCCCGACCGCAGTGAGCTTCATCCGGCGCACGCCCCGGCTCCGCTCCTCGTCGGCAGCGCTGAACACGGTCATGGCGCGGGCCGCGGAGCGGGGAACCCCGGCGGTCGCAGCACGGAACTCCCCGTCCGTGGCGGTCGCGGCATGGAGCTCCGGCTCCGTGGTGTCCTGCTGCCCGGCGGAGCCCGTGTCCTGGTTCACGGGGTCTCCGGGGTGGGCGTCCTGCCCCTGGGCGTCGATTTCTTGCGGATTCGTACGTTCCATTCACTCCACCCGTTCGTGTCCCCCGCAGACATTGTCCCCAATGCGGGGGCGCCCGGGCCCGCCCGCACTCCATGGCGCATCATGGGGACAGGACAGCGGAGCCTCGGGCTCCCCTTGCCCGAGGAGAGACGCACCGCATGACCAGGGGAAACGACGGGGGTGCGGGGCCCGCTGCGGAGCAGCAAGTGTCAACAGCCCCCGTAAGACACAGCGCCCTGCTCGCCGCGATCTGCGCGCTGATCGTGGCCATCTCAGCCGCTATATACGTCGGGGTCGGCCTCGACAACGGCACCCGGAACGACACCGCCCTCGGCGGCGGCGGTGTCCATCACGGCTCCGCCGAACCCGCGTCCGCCGGAACCTGGGTGGGCGCCTGGGCGACCGCCCCGACGGGAGGCGAGCCGGGCACCGAGCTGAACGGTCTCGCGGACCGGTCCGTGCGCAACGTCGTCCACGTCGGCATCGGCGGTACGAACGCCCGCGTCACGCTGTCCAACCTCTACGGCCAGAGCCCGCTCACCATCACGCACGCCTCCATCGCCGTCGCCGCGACCCCGAACAGCGCCGCCGCCCTCGCCGGCACCATGCGCCGCCTCACCTTCGGCGGCAGCACGTCGGTCACCGTCCCCGCAGGCCGGCAGATCGTGAGTGACCCCGCGCGGATCGCCGTCCCGCAGGACACCGACGTACTCGTGACCACCTACTCCCCCACCCCGTCCGGCCCCGTCACCTACCACCCCACCGCCCGGCAGATCTCGTACACCGCCGAGGGCGACCGCACGGAGAACGTCAGCGGGACCCCGTACACCACGCAGACCGCCTACTGGCGTTACCTGACCGCCGTCGACGTGCTGAGCCACGAGGCGAACGGCACCGTCGTCGCGCTCGGCGACTCACTGACCGACGGCTCGACCTCCACCCTCGGCGCCAACAAACGCTGGACCGACGTCCTCGGCGCCCGGCTGCGCGAGGCGGCGGGCTCGGCCGACGTGCCGCGCTACAGCGTGGTCAACCAGGGCCTCAGCGGCAACCAGCTCCTCGTCCACGGCCCCGCCCTCCCCCACTCCCGGCTTCGCTCAAGCGGGGCCACCCCCATCGCCGTGAACCCGAGCGGCCTCTCCCGCTTCCAGCGCGACGTGCTCGGCAGGCCGGGCGTCAGGGTCGTCGTCATCGCCCTCGGCACCAACGACATCCTCCGCAACCGCGGCCAGGCCGACCCCGACCGGATCCTCGCCGGGCTGCGCACGCTCGTCGACGAGGCCCACGCGCACGGTCTCCGCGTCATCGGCGCCACCCTCATGCCGTTCCACGGCCACCGCGGCTACCGCGGCGACCGCGAGGCCGTACGCCGGACCATCAACGAGGAGATCCGCTCCGGCAAGGTCTTCGACGCCGTCGTCGACTTCGACAAGGCCCTCCGGGACCCGTACCACCCGCGCCGGTTCCACCCCGACTACGACTCGGGGGACCACCTCCACCCCAGCGACAAGGGGTACGAGCGGATGGCGGAGGTCTTCGACCTGGAGGAACTCAGAGGGTCGGCTCCGGCGGAGTTGTAAGGCTGCTCAGCAGTCCCCGTTACGGCGCCGCTCCCGCTCCTCCCGCCGCGCCTCCCGGTGGGCGTCATGCACACCATGCCGATGGTCACGCCGAGAGGCGTGCAACTCCTTGCGCGCCTCCCTCCGCTCCAGCTTTTCCTGCCGCCGCGCCTCCTTCAACCGCTGCCGCTCGGCCTTCGGCAGCTTGCGCGTGACGCCGACCCCACCCCAGAAAGCCAGGCCGTTCACGATCACCCGCGGAGCGCCCGGCTCACCCGGCACCCCCTCCTCGCGCTGGTCGAAGCCGCCCATGATGCCGATGCCGCGCACGACGACCTCGACGCCGGGCGGTACGACGATGTCGATGCCGCCCATGATCGCCACGCAGGTGACGGTGACCTCGCGGTCGGCGAAGTTGGCGTCCCGCAGATCGATCTCGCCACCGCCCCAGAACGCGAAACAGCTGAACTGCTTCGGCGCGGTCCACTGCCCCTTGCGCTGGAATCCCGACATGACCGCGACGGCCCAGCCGGACGAGCCCCCGCCGCCGACGATCCGCTGGTCCCAACTCCCGTGCTCCGCAGGCTCCTTGACCATCGACACGGGCTTCACGGCCGCGCTGCCCGGCAGATCGCGGGTGATCGGCTCCAACTCCCCGTACGTCCGCGCCTGGTAGGTCGCGTCCAGCCGCTCCTGGAACTCCTCCATGTCGAGCCGGCCCTCGGCGACCGCGTCCCGCAGCCGCTCGGCGACTCGCTCACGATCGGCGTCGGAGGCACGGAGGTCAGGATCGGCATCGGAGGTCCGCAGCTCCGGCGGCAGTTCGTCGGTCATTACAGCAGCCTACGAGGAAGCCGCGCCAGGGGCTACGAGACCGCCTCCTCGGCCTCCTCGGCCTCCTCTGCATGCGCTCGCTGATCCGGCGGGGGTTTGGGGGTGTCCCCCATTGAATGCAGCATCTTGGCGATCACGGCCTCGATGTCCGGCTCCCGCACCGACAGGTCCACCAGCGGATACTCCGCCGCGATCCGCGCGACCAGCGGCGCCGCCGACTCCGACGCCGGGAACGCCAGCCACTGCCGGGGCCCCTCCACCCGTACGACCCGTGCGGGCGCCGCCTCGATCGGGGGCAGCTCCCGCTCCAGATCGACGACGAGAGTCCGCTCGCTCTCGCCCACCTCGTGCAGCCCGGCCGGCGAACCGTCGTACATCAGCCGCCCGTGGTCGATGACCATCACCCGGCCGCAGAGCTGCTCGATGTCCTGCAAGTCGTGCGTAGTGAGCAGCACGGTCGTGCCCCGCTCGGTGTTCAGGTCCCGCAGGAACTCCCGGACCTTGGCCTTGCTGATGACATCGAGGCCGATGGTCGGCTCGTCCAGGTACAGCACCTCGGGGTCGTGCAGCAGCGCGGCCCCGATGTCGCCGCGCATCCGCTGGCCGAGCGACAGCTGACGCACAGGCACGTCCAACAGCTCGCCCAGGTCGAGGAGTTCGACACAGCGGTCGAGGTTCTCGCGGTAACGGGCGTCCGGGATGCGGTACATGCGGTGCATCAGGCGGTACGAGTCGATCAGCGGGAGGTCCCACCACAGGGTCGTCCGCTGCCCGAACACGACCCCTATGCGCTGCGCGAGGCGGGTGCGTTCCCTCGACGGGTCGATCCCCGCGACCCGCAGCCGCCCGCCGCTCGGCGTCAGAATCCCCGTCAGCATCTTGATGGTCGTCGACTTCCCGGCACCGTTCGGCCCGATGTAGCCGACCATCTCACCGCGCGCCACCTTGAAAGAGAGCGAGTCGACGGCCCGCACCTCGTGCCGCTCCCGGCGCAGGAACCCGGTCTTCTTGCGGACGTCGAAGACCTTCTCGACCCGGTCGAGCTCGATGAACCCCTCAACCGTCTCCACCGTGTCAACCGTCTCTGTTTCCATGTCGGTTCAGCTCCCCGTGCTCCGGTACGAACGCAGTCCCGCGCGCCAGGCGAGCCCCGCCAGCACGCAGCAGCCCGCCCCGACCAGCGGTGGCGTGAAGGCCACCCAGCCGGGCAGGTCGAGCGGGTAGGGGCGGCCCAGCACATACAGCGCGGGCAGCCAGTTGACGAAGGCGAGCGGCAGCACGAAGGTCACCCCGCGCAGCAGGTCCGCGCCGAAGACGGTCGGCGGGTACTGCAGGAGGGTGTTGCCGCCGTACGTGAAGGAGTTCTGTACCTGGGAGGCGTCCTGGGCGACGAACTGGAAGGCCGCGCCCGCCACGAACACCGCCATGAAGATCACGCTCCCGCTGAGCAGCGTCATCGGAAGCATCGCCATCTTCAGCGGGATCCAGTCGATGTCGAGCCGGGAGACGGCGTACCCGAGGATGACCAGCCCCTGGGTGATCCGGCCCACGCGGCGCAGCGCGAACCGGTCCGCGGCGACCTGCGCGAGCACCGGCGCCGGACGGACCAGCAGCGTGTCCAGCGTGCCGTCGCGCACCCGCCGCCCCAGCCGCTCCATCGAGCCCAGGGTCAGGTCCGCGAGCCCGAAGGCGGTGCTCGTGAGGCCGTAGAGGAAGGCGACCTCGGGGAGGGTGTAGCCGCCGAGCTCGTCCACGTGCGAGAACATCAGCCAGATCGCGGCGAAGTCGAAGGCCGTCACGGCGAAGTCGGCGCAGACCGTCATCGCGAACGAGGCGCGGTAGGCCATCGTGGAGCGGATCCACATCGCGGCGATCATCCGGTAGGCGCGCAGCCCGTCACGCACGCGGCGGTACGGGCCGTACGCGCTGCCCGCGAGGGAACCGAGGGAACCGGTCGTCTGCTCAGCCACCCTGCACCACCACCCTCCGCGTGGCCGCCGACTGGAGCAGCCGCCCCGCCCCGAGCAGCGCGGCCGCCCAGGCGAGCTGGAAGCCGTAGGTGCGCAGCGGGTCCGCCGTGCCGAGGAGGACGTCCGCCGGTGCCTGGATGAGCGCCGCCCAGGGCAGGGCGCGGGCGATCTCGCCGAGGGCGCCGGGGAAGACGTTCAGCGGCAGGACCATCCCGGAGAAGAAGAGCCCGGCGAGGGTCGCGAGCTGGGTGGCGCCCACGCCGTCGAGCAGCCAGAAGGCGCACAGCGCGACGAGATAGCGGATCGCGAAGCTGACGACGGTACCGAGGAGGACGGCGACGAGGCAGGCGACCCAGGGCAACGGGCCGGAGGGCAGCGCCAGTTCGAAGGCGAGCGCCCCGAAGGCCATGGGCACCACACCCCGCCCCAGCAGCTGGAAGAGCGCCCGCCCGCTGTCCCCGGCCAGCCACCACAGCTGGAGATCGGCGGGCCGGTAGAGGTCGATCGCGATGTCCCCCGTACGGATCCGCTCCATCAGCTCGCTCTCGAAGCCACCGCCGCCGACGGACATCACCGCGTACATCGCCTGCCCGACCCACACATAGGTGAGCGCCTGCGCCTGGTCGTAGCCGCCGAGGTGCGGCTTCTCGTCCCAGAGTGCGATGTAGGTGTATGCGAGGATGAACCCGAAGACGGTGTTCGTGAACACTCCGGCCGCCGTGGCCACCCGGTACGTCGCGTACCGCCTGAAGCCACCTGCGGCGACGGCGGCGTACAACCGCCCTGCCCCCACGAGGAACCTCCATCTGCTGCGAAGAGTTGCGAATAGTTGTGTCCACGACCGGTCCAAGGCCGGTCCAAGGCCGGTTCAGGGCCGGCTTCGAGGCCTGTTCAGGCCGAAGCGCAGGAGCCTAGTCCGCCGGTGGAGTGGCATGCCACGCATTTTCGGGACCAGCGTTTTCGGGACCATGTCCCCGTGCTGACGGCGCCCTTGTCGCGATTGCGACACGTGCCGGAATCCGGGAACGGAACGGTTGGTGCGACAGTCTTCATCCGGGGGCGCAGAAGCCCATGAGGCCGTATGAGGCCGTATGAGGTCATACGAGGCCGACGAGGCCGTACGAGAACGACGTACGACGCGAAACAGGAGCACGGCAGCACGATGAGCGACGAGCCGCAGCCGAAGCAGCACCGTCCGGGCTGGGCATCCAGAGAACCGGAGCCACCAGCTCCGGACATGGCGAAGCCGGGGGCGGCCCCCGGCGACTCCGGCGCCCCCGGTGACTCCAGCGCCTCCAGCGCCTCTGGCGCCTCTGGCACCTCTGGCACCTCTGGCACCTCTGGCACCTCTGGCACCTCTGGCACCTCTGGCACCTCTGGCGAGAAGCCCGCCAAGCCCAAGCGCCCCAAGCGCACCGGCTGGCGGCGGCTGATCCCCACCTGGCGCATGGTGCTGGGCACCTTCGTCATCGGGACCATGCTCCTGGGCGCCCTGCTCGTGCTGGGCTACTACCTGGTGCAGATCCCGGCGGCGAACGCGGCCGCGACGAAGCAGAGCAACGTGTACCTGTACGCGGACGGCAGCCAGCTCGCCCGGGACGGCGAGGTCAACCGCGAGAACGTGACCCTCGCCCAGATCTCCAAGGACGCCCAGCGCGCCGTACTGGCCGCCGAGGACCGGGACTTCTACAACGAGCCGGCGATCGACCCCCAGGCGATGCTGCGCGCCGCCTGGAACACGGCGACCGGCAAGGGCAAGCAGTCCGGCTCGACGATCACCCAGCAGTATGTGAAGAACTACTACCTGGCCCAGGAGCAGACCCTCACCCGCAAGGCGAAGGAGTTCTTCATCGCGATCAAGCTGGACAACGAGAAGTCCAAGGACGAGATCCTGGAGGGCTACCTCAACACCAGCTTCTTCGGCCGCAACGCGTACGGCATCCAGGCCGCCGCCCAGGCCTACTACGGCGTCGACGCCGACGAGCTGACGGCCGCCCAGGGCGCCTACCTGGCCTCGCTGCTGAACGCCCCGAGCGCGTACGACGTGGTCGCGCACCCGGAGAACAAGGCCGCGGCCGAGGCCCGCTGGAAGTACGTCCTCGACGGCATGGTCAAGGAGGGCTGGCTGACGGAGTCCGAGCGCACCGGCATGGAGTTCCCGACGCCGAAGCAGTCGGTGATCTCGACCGGCCTGTCCGGTCAGCGCGGCTACCTGGTGGAGGCCGTCAAGTCGTACCTGATCAACAACGACATCGTCGGCGAGGACGAACTGGAGACCGGCGGCGGCTACCGCATCACCACGACCATCCAGAAGAGCAAGCAGAACGCCTTCGTCGAGGCCGTCGACGACCAGCTGATGTCCAAGCTCGACAAGAAGAACCGCGAGGTCGACACCTACGTCCGCGCGGGCGGCGTCTCCATCGACCCCGCCACCGGCAAGGTCATCGCGATGTACGGCGGCATCGACTACACCCAGCAGTACTACAACAACGCGACACGCCGCGACTACCAGGTCGGTTCGACCTTCAAGCCCTTCGTGTTCACCTCGGCGGTCCAGAACGCCTCCGAGACCCAGAACGGCATCCTGATCACCCCGAACACCGTCTACGACGGCACCAACCAGCGCCCCGTACAGGGCTGGGACGGCGAGACGTACGCCCCCGAGAACGAGGACCAGGTGTCCTACGGCAACGTCAGCGTCCGCGAGGCCACCGACAAGTCCGTGAACTCGGTGTACGCGCAGATGGCCGTCGACGTCGGCCCGCAGAAGGTCGAGGAGACCGCGATCGACCTCGGCCTGCCCACCGACACCCCCGACATGAACCCCTACCCGTCCATCGCCCTCGGCACGGCCACCGCCAGCGTGCTGGACATGGCGGAGGCGTACGCGACCCTCGCGAACCACGGCAAGCACGGCACGTACACGATGGTCGAGGAGATCACCAAGGACGGCGCCGAGGTCAGGCTGCCGCAGCAGTCCGCCCAGCAGATCGTCACCCGTGAGGCCGCCGACACGACCACGTCCATCCTGCAGAGCGTCGTCGAGGGCGGCACGGGCACGGCGGCACAGGCCGCGGGGCGCCCGGCCGCCGGCAAGACCGGCACCGCCGAGGAGGACCAGGCCGCCTGGTTCGCCGGCTACACCCCCGACCTCGCCACCGTCGTCGCCGTCATGGGCCAGGACCCCGACACCGGTGAGCACGAGTCCCTCTACGGCGCCATGGGCCTGGACCGCGTCAACGGCGGCGGGGCGCCCGCGGAGATCTGGGCCCAGTTCACCGAGGCCGCCCTGAAGGGCAAGGAGGCCAAGGAGTTCGACCTCCGGCTCCAGCCGGGCGCGGAGTACCAGGTGCAGCCCCCGGTGACGGACGATCCGCCCGCCCAGCCGACCGAGACCAGCGACGAGACCGACGACGGTACGACCACGACCGGGGGCGGCACCACGGACGGCGGGACCACGACCTCCCCAGGCGACGGCACGACGACCGACGGCGGCACGACCACCGACGGAGGTACCACCGACGGCGGGACCACAACGTCCACGGGCGGCACCACGACCGGCGGCGGCACCACGACCACCGGCGGCGGCACGACCGACGGCGGAACGACGACCGACGGCGGTACGACCACGGCCGGAGGCGGCGACACGACGGGCGGCACGACGGACGGGGGGACGACGACGGGCGGCACGACGGACGGCGGAGCG
This sequence comes from Streptomyces sp. NPDC002845, assembly GCF_053591955.1. Lineage (NCBI taxonomy): Bacteria > Bacillati > Actinomycetota > Actinomycetes > Kitasatosporales > Streptomycetaceae > Streptomyces > Streptomyces sp. NPDC002845. The sequence goes on from NZ_JBSFUU010000010.1 coordinate 29,325, forward strand.
ACGGGGACCACGACCGAGGGGGTGTTCGGAACCTCGTAGACCGCCGTAACGCCCGCGGCCACACGAAAGGGGCTGGTGACGACGGTCACCAGCCCCTTTCGCCTGCCTGCGTCTTCGCGTCCTACAAATACAACCCCGTCGAGTCCTCCGACCCCTCGAAACGGTCGGCGGCCACGGCGTGGAGGTCGCGCTCGCGCATCAGGACATAGGCCGTGCCACGGACCTCGACCTCGGCGCGGTCCTCGGGGTCGTACAGGACACGGTCGCCCGGCTCCACGGTCCGTACGTTCTGTCCGACCGCGACGACCTCCGCCCAGGCGAGACGCCGGCCGACGGCCGCCGTCGCGGGAATCAGGATGCCCCCGCCGGAGCGCCGCTCGCCCTCGGTGGTGTCCTGCCGCACGAGTACACGGTCGTGCAGCATCCGGATGGGCAACTTGTCGTGGTGGGTGCTGTGCTTGTCCTGGTTGGCGCTCACGCCCCGAACCTACCTGCCTTCACGCCAAGCGTCCGCAGCCGGGGTGGCTAGCCCCTGCGGCGCCGGGAGCCCAGGGCGAGCAGCCCTACGACCCCGACCACGACGAGGGCGACCGGCACGATGCGCTCCAGCCGGGGCGCGCCGTCCTCGCTCACCAGCTGGCCCTTGACGTCGCTCACCACCCGGTTGACGCCGACGTACGCCTTGCCGAGCGTGTGGTCGACGTTGGAGACGACCTTCGCCCTGGCGTCGCCGACGATGGTCTTCGGGTGCACCCGGACGCCGATCTCGTCGAGCGTTTCGGCCAGCGTCGAGCGGCGGCGCTTGATGTCCGCCTCGATCTCCGCCGGGGTTCTGGTGTCCGAGGTGTCCGCCACCGCGCTGCCTCCCAAGCCCAAGGACGTATCCGTTGCGGACAGTCTGTCAGCTCCGGCCGGCATCGCGCTGTCAGGGCCCGCCGTTACGCTCGGAGACGGCACCCGTGCCCCACACGCACTACTTCACGTCCGTACGAGGAGACCTGACCGATGAGCGAGCGACTCCAGCCCGGCGACACCGCCCCCGCCTTCACCCTGCCGGACGCCGACGGCAACGAGGTGTCGCTGTCCGACCACAAGGGCCGCAAGGTCATCGTCTACTTCTACCCGGCCGCCCTGACACCGGGCTGCACGAAGCAGGCGTGCGACTTCACGGACAACCTGGACGTCCTGACCGGCGCCGGCTACGACGTGATCGGCATCTCCCCCGACAAGCCCGAGAAGCTCGCCAAGTTCCGTGACAAGGAGTCCCTCAAGGTCACGCTGCTGGCGGACGAGGACAAGACGGTCCTTGAGGCGTACGGCGCCTGGGGTGAGAAGAAGAACTACGGCAAGACGTATGTCGGCGTCATCCGCTCCACGGTGATCGTGGACGAGGAGGGCAAAGTCGAGCGGGCGCTGTACAACGTGCGGGCGACGGGGCACGTGGCCAAGATCATCAAGGATCTGGACATCTGAGGACCCGAGGTCTTCCAGGGGAACGGTCCGTACCGGCGCGTTCCGCGATCCGGTACGGACCGTTCCGCATTTCGGGCGTGACTGTCCGATGGGCAGTTCGTTACTCCGTGCGAGGTCACGAACGTGTGGCCGGAACGGAGGGAACGGTGGGGGCCAGATACACTCGCGAGCTACTCGAAGAGGCGGCACGTGCGACGGCCAGCTGGGACGACGCCGTGCGGTGGTGCGGTGGAACGCCCACGCCGGGCAGCAGACGCTATCTGCGTCAGAAGATGGCGGAGGCGGGCGTAGACGTCTCCCACTTCCCTGCCAGGTGGACGCGCCACAGCGATGCGACGCTCCGAGAGATCGTGGCCGTCTCGGCCAGTATCAAAGAAGTGGTCCGCCGCCTGGGCATCAGCCCGGTGGGCGGCAACCACACGCACATCAGCCGCCGTATTGCGACACTGGGCATCGACACGTCCCACTTCGTGGTGCGACGAGACAGGCCGAAGGGTTCGCGAGGCAATCCGCTGGCCCTCGGGTCACCGCAGGACGGCCGAATCCCCGGGAGACGGCTGCTTCGGCATCTGCTCTGCAGCGGAGTCCGAGAAGCCTGTGCGATGTGCGGCACGGGACCCGAGTGGAACGAGAAACCCCTTCGGCTGGAGGTCGACCACATCAGCGGCGATTGGTGGGACAACCGACCGGAAAACCTACAGCTCCTCTGCCCCAACTGCCATGCAGTGACGGACACATACCGAGGTCGCAGGCGAAGGACGGCCGCATGAGCAACCCGAAGTACACGCGTGACCTGCTGACTCGGGCGACTGCCAATGCCACCAGCTTGGTCGACCTTATGCGTGCGCTGGGCGCACCTACGGGAAGCGGCCCTCGCCGCTATCTCAGCAAGCGGCTCCAGCACTACGGCATCGACACTTCCCACTTCCGCGAGGAGCCTCTGCCGGAACGCGAGCGCCGCAGCTATCCGGAAGAACTCCTGAGGGAGGCCGCCGCTCGTTCACACAGCATCAGGGAGATGCTGGAGTACATGGGCTTTCCTCCGCGCGACAGCCCGTACGGCCACATCAGAATGAAACTGGACAAGTTCGGGATCGACACCTCGCACTTCACCAACGGACGCGGTTATGGCCCAGGCGTTCTTCCCCGCGAGGAACTGGCGCCCGTGGTCGAAGCCTCCGCGAGCATAGCCGGGGTCCTCACTGCCCTTGGCCGGAGCAACAGCGGTACAGGCCGGGCGCTCGTGAAGCGCAGCATCGAAGCCCACGGCCTGTCCACCGCCCATTTCACGGGGCAAGGACACTATCGCGGTACCCGCTCCCCGAACCGCAAACCAGCAGACGAGATCTTGGTGCGACTCGATCCCGGATGCCCTCGCATCAAGACAGTCATGCTCCGGCGAGCTCTTGACGACCTCGGCGTAGCGCATGTCTGCGATGCATGCGGCATCGGAGACACATGGCAGGGCAGACGGCTCGTTCTGGAGATCGATCACGTCAACGGCGACCGACTGGACAACCGGTTGGAGAACCTGAGGTACCTATGCCCGTCATGCCACAGTCAGACGAGCACCTTCTCGAACCGCAACCGCAACGACATCGCCATCGCTGCACGGCGACTGAACCAGGCACAGTAAAGTAAGCGACCTGGGCCCGTACCCCAGCTGGCCAAGAGGGCGCCGGTTTAGGTCCGGTGTGTCGTGGGTTCGAGTCCCACCGGGCCCACAGGGAAAAGAGACCCCGCACCTTCGGTTCGAAGGTGCGGGGTCTTCTTGCGGTCAGCCCAACAACTCCCGCACCACCGGCACCAACGCACGAAACGCCTTCCCCCGATGGCTGATCGCGTTCTTCTCCTCCGCGCTCAGCTCCGCGCACGTCCGCGACTCCCCCTCCGGCTGCAGAATCGGGTCATACCCGAACCCGTTCGTGCCGGCCGGCGCATGCCGCAGCACCCCCCGCAGCTGCCCCTCGACCACCCTCTCCGTGCCGTCGGGCAGGGCGAGGGCGGCCGCGCAGGCGAAATGGGCGCCCCGGTGTGTGTCGTCGATGTCGGCGAGCTGGGCCAGGAGCAGGTCCAGGTTGGCCCTGTCGTCCCCATGCCGTCCTGCCCAGCGGGCCGAGAAGATGCCGGGGGCGCCGCCCAGGACGTCGACGCAGAGGCCGGAGTCGTCGGCGACGGCGGGAAGGCCCGTTGCCCGAGCGAGGGTGTGGGCCTTGAGTAGGGCGTTCTCGGCGAAGGTGACGCCGGTTTCCTTGACGTCGGGGACGTCGGGGTAGGCGTCCGCGCCGACGAGGTCGTGGGGGAGACCTGCGTCGGCGAGGATCGACTTCAGCTCGGTGATCTTTCCGGCGTTGCGGGTGGCGAGGATCAGGCGGGTCATGCCCCCAGTATCGCCACCGGTAACGCCACCGATGGCGCGGACCCCGGTCGCGGACCTCAGCCGCGGACCCCAGCCGCCGCTCCCTTACGGCGTGCAGACCTTCGTCAGTTCGCCGGCCGCGTCGGTGATCGGGCTGAGATCCGGGGTGTTGTCGCCGTTCTCGACGGCTTCGCGGACGTTGGTGACGGCCTGCTGGAGGTCGTCGACGGCCTTGTTCACGTCGGCGTTGTCGGCCGTGCCGCCGATCTCGTCGAGGTTCTGGTCGATGGAGTCGAGGGACTCCACGAGCTGCGTCGGGTCGTTCGAGGCGTTCTCGACGGCCTGCTGGAGGTCGGTGACGCTGTCGGCGATGGCGTCGGCGGTCTGGACGCAGTCCAGGGCCTTGCCGACGGCGTCGCAGCCGGTGGTGAGCCCCACCGTGAGCCCTACGGCTGCTACGGCTGCGGCGATGGCGGTACGACGTCGGCGGCTCGCGGCCATGGAACTGTCCTCCTAGCTCTCAGGCCTGACGGCCCCCGTGCGGTGCGGTTGCTGGCCGGGCGTACGCGCTGGTCGCACGCCCGTACCCCTAGTGACGCGAACGGGGGCGCCTCGGTTGCCCGCGGCGCCGCCCGTTCTTGGCGCGTCCTTTACCTTTCGAGGACCGTATCAAGTGCCTTGCCCTGCAGGGCGGCCAGTTCTCCGCAGCCCGAAACGGCCAGGTCGAGCAGCGCGTTGAGCTCCTCGCGGGCGAACGGCTCGGCCTCCGCGGTGCCCTGGACCTCGACGAAGCGGCCGTCGCCGGTGCAGACGACGTTCATGTCGGTCTCTGCCTTGACGTCCTCCTCGTAGCAGAGGTCGAGGAGGGGGACGCCGCCGACGATGCCGACGGAGACCGCCGAGACGGTCCCGGTCAGCGGCTGACGGCCGGCCTTGATGAGCTTCTTGCCGCGCGCCCAGGCGACCGCGTCGGCGAGTGCCACGTAGGCGCCGGTGATGGCTGCCGTGCGGGTGCCGCCGTCGGCCTGGAGGACGTCGCAGTCGAGGACGACGGTGTTCTCGCCGAGTACCTTGTAGTCGATGACCGCGCGCAGGGAGCGGCCAATCAGACGGCTGATCTCGTGCGTACGGCCGCCGATCCTGCCTCTGACGGACTCGCGGTCGCCGCGGGTGTTGGTGGAGCGGGGCAGCATCGAGTACTCCGCGGTGACCCAGCCCTCGCCGCTGCCCTTGCGCCAGCGCGGGACGCCTTCGGTGAAGGAGGCGGTGCAGAAGACCTTCGTGTCGCCGAAGGAGACGAGGACGGAGCCCTCGGCGTGCTTGCTCCAGCCGCGTTCGATGGTGACCGGGCGGAGCTGTTCGGGCGTGCGGCCGTCGATTCGAGACATGGCGCTGAGCCTATCCGTACAGACGGAGGCGGCTCCTCCCCCTGTGGAAAACGGTTGGAAACTCGACGGGAAGGCGATCGGAAGCCGGTGGGAAAGGAGCCGCCGGTATGTGAGCGGCCGACGCTCACATCATGTCTTCGATGTCCGCCGCGATCGGGTCCGCGTCCGTGCCGATGACGACCTGGATCGCCGTGCCGGTCTTGACGACACCATGGGCACCCGCGGCCTTGAGGGCTGCCTCGTCCACGAGGGAGGGGTCACTGACCTCGGTGCGCAGGCGGGTGACGCAGCCTTCGACCTCTTCGATGTTGTCGAGGCCGCCGAGCCCGGCGACGATCTTCTCAGCCTTGGTGACCATGTTCTTTCTCCGTGGTCAGAACCGTTTGTCGCAGTAAGCCACAGATGTCCCGCCTTCGCGAGCGGTGGTGGTGGTGTCGTGCGTACGGGCGTCAGATCTCGTAGGACGCCCTCGGTGCGGCCAGTTCCACCGGGCCGTCGAACACCTCGCGTGCGTCCGCGAGGTTGACCTGCGGGTCCGTCCACGGCGGGATGTGGGTGAGGACGAGGCGGCGGGCGCCGGCGCGGCGGGCGGCCTCGCCCGCCTCGCGGCCGTTGAGGTGGAGGTCGGGGATGTCCTCCTTGCCGTGCGTGAACGCGGCCTCGCACAGGAACAGGTCGGCATCGCGGGCGAGTTCGTCCAGGGCGTCACTGATGCCCGTGTCCCCGGAGTACGTCAGCGTGCGGCCGCCGTGCTCGATGCGGATGCCGTACGCCTCCACCGGGTGGGCGACCCGGTCGGTGTGGACGGTGAAGGGGCCGATGTCGAAGGTGCCCGGCTTGACCGTGTGGAAGTCGAAGACCTCGCTCATGGAGGAGGCGGACGGGGTGTCGGCGTACGCGGTGGTCAGGCGCTGCTCCGTGCCTTCCGGTCCGTAGACGGGAAGCGGGTCGCAGCGGCCGCCGTCGTGCCGGTAGTAGCGCGCGACGAAGTACGCGCACATGTCGATGCAGTGGTCGGCGTGCAGATGGCTGAGAAAGATCGCGTCGAGGTCGTAGAGACCGCAGTGGCGCTGCAGCTCGCCAAGGGCGCCGTTGCCCATGTCGAGGAGCAGCCGGAAGCCGTCGGCCTCGACGAGGTAGCTCGAACAGGCCGATTCCGCGGACGGGAACGACCCCGAGCAGCCGACGACGGTGAGCTTCATAAGAGCCGGAACCTCCGCGCTGGCGTGAAGTCGTGAAGTCGTGAAGTACAGACGTGAAGTGCAGACGGGTGTGAACGGGGGTCTTGCGGTCCGTCGAGCGTAAGGCGCAAAAGGGTGGGTCGCTCCTCTGGCAGGGGCCGTTGTGGGGGAACTCACCTGTGGTGTCACCGGTTCGGCTGGACGTGGGGCGTGTGGGGCGACGGGAGGGTGGGCGGGGTGGGGAGTGCGCCGGTACCGTCGTGCGTATGGACACGTCCTGGTGGCCGGCGCTGGCGGCGGTGGTGGTGCTGCTCGCCGTGATTGCCGTGCTGGTGGACGGGTGGGGGCGGCAGGGGGGTGTGCGGACGGCGCGGCGTCCTGTGGCTCGGGGGGTTCCGCGGCCTCGGCCGCAGCCGGCGGAGATCTGGTGGGCGCGGGTTCCGTACGAGGACGGGCCCAGGGGTAAGGACCGGCCCTGCCTGGTCCTGGCCGTGCGTGGTGACCAGGCCAAGGTTGCCAAGATCACCAGTAGGTACCGTGACGAGCAGGCCGGTGTGATCCCTTTGCCGCCCGGTGCCGTGGGTGACACCCACGGCCGGCCCAGCTTCCTGGAGACCGATGAGCTGCGGCAGGTCCCTGTGTGGGGCTTCCGGAGGCGGGTGGGCGTGGTGGATCCGGTGCTGTGGGACCAGGTGCGGTACCTGGCGGGGTGAGGCGGGGGCGAAGACAGCCAACCCCCCGCCCACCTCCGCTGGAGCCCTACGCCCAGAGCTGCCCCTGCAGCGTCTCGATGGCCTCCTCTGTGGTGGGCGCGGTGTAGACGCCGGTGGAGAGGTATTTCCAGCCGCCGTCGGCCACGACGAAGACAATGTCGGCCGGCTCGCCGGACGTGACGGCCTTCTTGCCGACGCCGATCGCGGCGTGCAGCGCGGCCCCGGTGGAGACGCCCGCGAAGATGCCCTCCTGCTGGAGGAGTTCGCGGGTGCGGGTGACCGCGTCGGCGGAGCCTACGGAGAAGCGGGTGGTGAGGACGGAGGCGTCGTAGAGCTCGGGGACGAACCCCTCGTCCAGGTTCCGCAGGCCGTACACCAGGTCGTCGTACCGCGGCTCGGCGGCCACGATCTTCACCTCCGGCTTGTGCTCGCGCAGGAAGCGGCCGACACCCATGAGCGTGCCCGTCGTGCCGAGGCCTGCCACGAAGTGGGTGATGGAGGGGAGGTCGGCGAGGATCTCCGGCCCGGTCGTCGCGTAGTGGGCACCCGCGTTGTCCGGGTTGCCGTACTGGTAGAGCATGACCCAGTCGGGGTGCTCGGCGGACAGTTCCTTGGCGACCCGTACCGCCGTGTTGGAGCCGCCCGCCGCGGGGGACGAGATGATCTCGGCGCCCCACATGGTGAGCAGGTCCCGGCGCTCCTGCGAGGTGTTCTCGGGCATCACGCACACGATGCGGTAGCCCTTGAGCCTGGCCGCCATGGCGAGCGAGATGCCGGTGTTGCCGCTCGTCGGTTCGAGGATCGTGCAGCCCGGCGTCAGGCGGCCGTCCTTCTCTGCCTGCTCGATCATGAACAGGGCCGGGCGGTCCTTGATGGAGCCGGTCGGGTTGCGGTCCTCCAGCTTGGCCCAGATGCGGACGTCGTCGGACGGCGAGAGGCGCGGCAGGCGCACCAGAGGGGTGTTGCCCACCGCGGCCAGCGGGGAGTCGTAACGCATGGGTGATCAGCGGCCGCTCAGGCCATGCCGCCGGCCACGGCCGGCAGGATCGTCACGTTGTCGCCGTCGGCGACCTTGGTGTTGATGCCGTCGAGGAAGCGGACGTCCTCGTCGTTCAGGTACACGTTCACGAAGCGGCGCAGTTCGCCGCCGTCCACGATGCGGTCCTGGATGCCCGTGTGCCGGGCGTCGAGGTCGGCGAACAGGGCGGCGAGGGTGTCACCGCTGCCCTCCACCGCCTTCTGGCCGTCGGTGTACTGGCGGAGGATGGTCGGGATGCGGACCTCGATGGCCATGGCTTCAGGGCTCCTGTCGGGAGTGGTCAGGTCGAAAAGGCGCGCGGCAGCGCAGTTACAGCAGGTCGTGCGTGTGAGGGCGCCGCGGCTCACGGCCGTACGGCGGCAGGGGTCGGCGTCAACAGATGGCGCTGGCAAGCCTGCACAGGTCGACGTGCAGCCGCGCCACGAGCAGCATGCCCGGCGTCTTTTCGCTCACGTCGTGGAAAACCATGGGCTCATCGTATCGATTCCCGGTGCGGGTCCCAGAGTGTGATCTCACATGGCGGATTGTTTCTGACCAGAGTGTGGGATAGGGCGGGATCAGTACGCCTCCACCACCTTCACTTCCTCCTCCGTGACCTCCCCCTCCGCTATCCGGTAGGAGCGGAACTGGAACTCTCCCAGCCCGTCCGTGTCCGCCGTAGAGACCAGCACATAGTGGGCGCCCGGCTCATTGGCGTACGAGATGTCCGTGCGGGACGGGTAGGCCTCGGTGGCCGTGTGGGAGTGGTAGATGACGACCGGGTCCTCGTCGCGGTCGTCGAGGTCGCGGTACAGCTTGAGCAGATCGCCGGAGTCGAACTCGTAGAACGTGGGTGACATGGCCGCGTTCAGCATGGGGATGAAGCGCTCGGGGCGGTCGGAGCCCGCGGGGCCCGCGATGACGCCGCACGCCTCGTCGGGGTGGTCCTTGCGGGCGTGGGCGACGATCTGGTCGACGAGGGCCTGGGTGATGGTCAGCATGTCGGTCAGGATAAGCAGAAGGGCCGTCCCGTACCGAGGAGTGGTACGGGACGGCCCACATGCTGAGCCTTGGGGCTCGGATCAGTCGGGTCAGTCGAGAACCTTCGCGGTCTCCGGCTGCTCGTCGGCGTCCGGCAGGCCCGCCTTCCGGCGCCGGACGAACTCCAGGAAGTTGTTCAGCTCGCGCTTGACGATCGGGGCCAGCAGGTAGAGGCCGATGATGTTGAACACCGACAGCAGGAACAGCGCCGAGTCACCCAGGTAGATCAGCGAGTCGAGGGAGAGCAGCGAGCCCGCGATCACGAAGAAGCTCCACAGGGCCTTGAACGTGGTCTCGCTGGCCTTGCTCTTGCCGAAGAGGTACGACCAGGCCTTGAGGCCGTAGTAGCCCCAGGTCAGGATCGTGGAGAAGGCGAACAGCAGCACCGCGACGGTCAGCAGGTTCGGGAACCAGGGCAGCACGGTCTCGAAGGCGTCGGAGGTGATGGTGACGCCGCCGATGCCCTCGCCCGCGCGGGCCTCGCCCCAGCTGGCCGGGTTGGCGATGACGATGGTCAGCGCGGTCATGGTGCAGATGACGACCGTGTCGATGAACGGCTCCAGCAGGGCGACCAGACCCTCGCTCGCGGGGTGCTTGGTCTTGACCGCGGAGTGGGCGATCGGGGCGGAGCCCAGACCGGCCTCGTTGGAGAACGCGGCCCGCTGGAAGCCGACGATCAGGGCGCCGATCACACCACCGGCGACACCCTCGGCCTCGAACGCGCCCTTGAAGATGGTGCCGATCGCGTCGGGCACCGCGGTGACGTTCGTCAGGATGACGACCAGGCAGGCCACGATGTACATAGCGGCCATCGCCGGGACCAGCCGGCTGGTGACCTTGGCGATGGAGCGGATGCCGCCGAGCAGCACCAGGCCGACAAGGGCGGCGACGACGAGACCGAACAGCACGGCACCGGCGGAGGAGGCCAGGAAGCCGTCCTCGCCGCCGAAGGTCGAGGCGACCTGCGCGTAGCTCTGGTTGGTCTGGAACAGGTTGCCGCCCATCAGACCGAAGAACAGGATCATGATCGAGGCGGCGACGGCGAGCACCTTGCCGAACGTGCGGCCGCCCTTGCCGAAGCGCTCACCGAGGCCCTTGGGCAGGTAGTGCATCGGACCGCCGGAGACGGTGCCGTCCGCGTGCTCCTCGCGGTACTTCACACCGAGGGTGACCTCGACGAACTTGCTCGCCATGCCGAGCAGACCGCACAGGATCATCCAGAAGGTGGCGCCGGGGCCACCGATGGAGACGGCGACGGCGACACCGGCGATGTTGCCGAGGCCGACGGTGCCGGAGACGGCGGCGGTCAGGGCCTGGAAGTGGCTGACCTCACCGGCCGCGCCCTCCTCGTCGTACTTGCCGCGTACGACGTCGAAGGCGAGCTTGAACTTGCGCAGCTGGATCAGCCCGAACCAGCCGGAGAAGACCAGGCCCGCGACGACGAGCCAGGCGACGATCAGCGGAAGGTCGGTGCCGCCGACGGACACGGAGTAGAAGACGACGTCGCCGACGCCATTCGCGACGGGTTCGAAGAAGCCGCTGACGGCGTCGTCGATGGAGTTGGTGATTGATTCAAGTGACATCGAGTTACCTCGGACGCGGGGACGTTGCTGACGGGGTACGGCAGCAATGCGGGTTGCGGTCGGCGAGCGAACGCCATTGTCCGTTCGACGACCGGGAGCGGGGCAGCCCGCGGACCCGGGCCGGGTTACTCCTGGTCGTACACCGGGCGCGACCCGGCTCCTCCGCAGCACGGCGGGATCGCCGCGTTAGGAGTTGGGAGTTCTTACCACGGTCTTAGGATGTGTTCGAGTGATACGAATCACCCAAAACCGCCCCAAGGGACAAAACCCCAGGGGCGGTAACTGGATCGTTATCCGGATTTGATCGTTCGCTGAGCGAACGCTCGGCAAACAGCAATCATCCGACGTCTTGACATCAGGACGTCAAGGTGGAGACGAGCGTCTCCTGAAGCCCGCCCAGCCACAAGTACGCCATCACCATCGGCTTGCGCGGATCCTCGTCCGGCAGCCGGTAGAGGAGGTCGGTGTCCTCCTCGTCGGCGATGTCGAGCCGGGAGCCGATCGCGAGGCGGAGGTCGTTGAGACAGCCGAGCCACTGCCGGGAGTCGTCGGGCGTGAGCTTCAGTACGGCCCCGCCCTCGCCCGTGGCGGCCAGCTGGTCCAGGGAGCGGATCACCGCGAGGGCGTTCTCGCGCTTGCCGGCCCGCAGGTCGTTCTCGGTGAAACGGCGGAACTCGGCCGAGTACGCGCGCAGCTCCTCGGCCTCCCCGGGCGAGCCGGGATCGCCGCCGGGGCCGCCGTACGCGTCCGGGAAGAGGCGGTGCAGCACGGGGTCCTTCGGCGGTTCGCTCGGACCGTCGGAGAAGAGCTCGGCGAGGGGGTCGTCGGTGGCCTCGTCCGCGGGGCCGGGTCCGATGAGCTCCAGGAGCTGCACGGCCAGCGAGCGGATGATGGAGATCTCGACCTCGTCGAGCGCGACGGCCGCGCCGCCTCCGGAGATCGGTTCGAAGTGTCCTGACATGGAGTGAGTTCGCTGCTTCCGGCCTACTGGCTTGGAGGACTGCTTGGAGGACTGGGCTACTTGCGGTCCTGCTGGAGAGTGGCCCACAGACCGTAGCCGTGCATGGCCTGTACGTCGCGTTCCATCTCCTCGCGCGACCCGCTGGAGACGACCGCCCGGCCCTTGTGGTGCACGTCGAGCATGAGCTTGGTGGCCTTGTCCTTGGAATAGCCGAAGTACGCCTGGAAGACATACGTCACATAGCTCATGAGGTTGACCGGGTCGTTGTGAACGATCGTGACCCAGGGGACGTCGGGCTCGGGTACGGCGAAGACCTCCTCCGCCGACTCGGTCTTCTCGGTCTCGATGGGTGCGGGTGCCGTCACACGGCCCATGCTGCCACCAGAGGGGGGTACTCGCACAAATGGCAACGTAAAATCGTCAGAGTGACGAGATGGGGGGTATCATCAGTTGCCATGAACACAGCCGACCTTGGGCTGCCGGTCGACGTCCCTTCGACCGCGCTCTTCACGGACCAGTACGAGCTGACGATGCTGAGGGCCGCGCTGGCGGCGGGCACCGCCGAGCGGCGCTCGGTGTTCGAGGTCTTCACCCGGCGGCTGCCCGAGGGGCGGCGGTACGGCGTCGTGGCCGGGACCGGGCGGGTGCTGGACGCGGTGGAGAACTTCCGCTTCGACGCGGGCGTCCTCGACTTCCTGCGCGAGCACGGGATCGTCGACGAGGAGACCCTGGCGTGGCTCGCCGACTACCGCTTCGGCGGGGACGTCTGGGGCTACCCCGAGGGCGAGGTGTACTTCCCGGGATCGCCGATCATGCGGGTCGAGGGCACGTTCGCGGAGTGCGTGCTCCTGGAGACGGTGATCCTCTCCATCCTCAACCACGACTCCGCCATCGCGGCGGCGGCCTCGCGGATGTCCAGCGCGGCGGGCGACCGTCCCCTCGTCGAGATGGGCGCCCGGCGCACCCATGAGCTGGCCGCCGTGGCCGCCTCGCGCGCCGCGTACGTCGGAGGCTTCACCTCCACCTCCGACCTGGCCGCCGGCTTCCGCTACGGCATCCCGACGGTCGGCACCTCCGCCCACGCCTTCACCCTGCTCCACGACCGCGAGCGGGACGCCTTCCAGGCCCAGGTGAAATCGCTGGGCCGGGGCACCACGCTGCTCGTGGACACGTACGACGTCGCCGAGGCCGTCCGTACGGCCGTGGAGACAGCCGGGCCCGAACTGGGCGCGGTGCGGATCGACTCCGGTGACCTGCTGCTGGTCGCGCACCGGGTGCGGCAGCAGCTGGACGAGCTGGGGGCGTCCAAGACGAAGATCATCGTGACCTCGGATCTGGATGAATATGCCATCGCCTCCCTTGCCGCGGCGCCGGTGGACTCGTACGGGGTGGGTACCCGGCTGGTGACGGGGTCGGGGCACCCGACCTGCTCGATGGTCTACAAACTGGTGGCGCGGGCCGGTTCGACGGACCCCAAGGCCCCTCTCGTCCCCGTGGCGAAGAAGTCGACCGGCGGCAAGACGTCCATCGGGGGCCGCAAGTGGGCGGCGCGGCGGCTGGACGAGTACGGGGTCGCGGAGGCCGAGGTGGTCGGCACGGGGGCCGTCCCGGCGGAGCTGGCCGACCGGCAGCTGCTGGTCGAGCTGATCAAGGGCGGCCAGGTCGTCGCCCGGGAGCCGCTGGACGTCGTACGGGACCGGCACGTGGCCGCGCTCGTCGGCCTGCCGTTGTCGGCGACCCAGCTGTCGCGAGGGGAGGCGGTCATTCCCACCGAGTACGTGTGAAACGCCGCGGGCCCGCGGCCTGTGACCGGGGCACGGCGAGGTGGGGCGCACACAGGCGAATGAACGGGCGTGCGGCGGGAACGCGACCACGACGTGCCCCGCGTACGACCCGCGCACCCGACCCGTGCACCGGCACGCGCCCCGAGCGGCTGCCGAACGCCCCTTCCGCCGCTGCCCCCGAAGTCTCTAGGCTCGGTAGTTCATCGTGTTCAGTTCATCGTGTTCCACTTGTTCCACGTGTTCCACCGGCCGGGCCCGTACCCCTCTCACCGACCCCATAGTCGAAGGACACCGACCATGCGCCGCGCCTTGATCGTCGTAGACGTGCAGAACGATTTCTGCGAGGGGGGCAGCCTCGCGGTGGCCGGGGGCGCCGATGTCGCCGCCGCGATCACGGAGCTGATCGGGCAGGCCCCCGCCGGTTACCGCCATGTCGTGGCGACCCGGGACCACCACATCGCGCCCGGCAACCACTTCGCCGACAATCCCGACTACGTCCACTCCTGGCCGGCGCACTGCGTGGCCGGCACCGAGGGGGTCGGCTTCCACCCGAACTTCGCCCCCGCCGTCGCCTCCGGCGCGATCGACGCCGTGTTCGACAAGGGTGCGTACGCGGCGGCCTACAGCGGGTTCGAGGGCGTCGACGAGAACGGCGTCAAGCTCGCCGACTGGCTGCGCGCCCGCGAGGTCGACGAGGTCGACGTGGTCGGTATCGCCACGGACCACTGCGTCCGCGCCACCGCGCTCGACGCGGCCCGCGAGGGTTTCCGCACCCACGTCCTCCTCGACCTCACCGCCGGCGTGGCCGAGGAAACCACCGAGCGGGCCCTGGAGGAGATGCGGGACGCCGGGGTGGAGCTCTCGGGCAAGCCGGTGGTGTAGCCCGGGCCGCCACGTACGGGGGCGGAGGAAGCTGCCCGGTGGGCGAGCAGGGGCGCGCTACAGGCCCTGTGGGGCCGCCGGCCTGCGGAGCAGGGCTCGGATGGGGTGCCAGAGTTCCGTGGCGGGGAGGCCGTTGTCGGGGGCCGTGCGCCATATCAGGCCGTCGGGGTGGTGGAGGACGGCGGTGACCTCGTCGGGAGTCGGCGGGGCCGCGTTGCCGCGGAGGTAGACGGCGCGCATGCCGAGGTTGCGGAGGCGGGTCAGAGCCCGGGCGCGGTTCTGGGCGTGGACCAGGACGCGGACCGAGCCCGGGGCGGAGCCGGGGCCGCCGGAGCCCGATCCGGAGCCGGGGGTCGGCTCCGCCGGGCTGGGCAGGTTCAGAGCCACCACCACACTGCCGTTCGGCAGCTTGCAGAAACCTCCTGCGGCCATGCGGTCACGCCCCCGTGTAGGTCGGTGTCAATAAGCGGGTCACAGCACGCACCTAAACACGATCGGCCGCGACCCGCCAGGGGGTCACGGCCGATCACGCTCTGACCTGCGAAAACAGCGACTACTTCACCGCGGGGCCCACCTGGACCTTGATCGTGGAGCCGTTCCAGGCCTCCCGAACGATCTTGATCTTGGTGTTGGTGTCAGTGACCTCGACACCGCCCAGCGGGTTCGACTCGTCGTAGTAGGTGCTGGTGTGGTCGTTGAACACCGGCACACCCCGCTTCGACGGGATCTTCGTGGCGACGTCCGCGTTGTGCAGCGTGATGCCCTGCGTGCGGTACCAGCTGAACGGCGCGTCGTACGTCTGGATCCGGTTCCGCATCAGCGTGCCGTCGGACCACTTCAGCGCGGTCGGGTGCGAGTCGACCGGGAGGACCAGGCCGGCACCGGGGTGCTCGCTGGTGTTGTTGTCCGGCTGCGAGGTGTCCCACTTCCAGATCAGCAGACCGTTCTGGTACGGGAAGTGCTCCACCCAGGACGGACGGGTCGTCGCGAAGCCGAAGTTGTACGGGCCGACCTTCAGCGTCTTGTCGTACGACACGTACTGACGGTTCTCGGCGATGTAGTACTGCGCGTAGTCGTCCGTGATGGACGCGCCGACCCGCGTGAAGCCCTTGGTCGTCCAGGCCGCGTCCTCGGTCTCCACGTCGTCCGAGAACAGCGCGGCGCCGTCGGCGGTCACGGCGATCGAGTCGGCCGTGAAGCCCTTCGGGGCCACGCCGCCGTCCGTCGAGTAGCGGAAGCGCAGGTCGATGCTCTGGCCCGCGTAGGCGTCCAGCGAGTACGCCAACTCCTTGTGCTCGCCCGAGGAACCGGACAGCGCCGGCTTGTCGCCGGCGTCGCGCGGGATCGCCACGCCGTCGGCCGTGCCGTCGATGGCTGTCCAGTTGGCGCCGCCGTCGGTGGAGACCTCGGTATAGAGGTAGTCGTAGTCCGCCTCGATGTCGTACCAGGCGTCGAGGGTCAGCTCCGCCGAGGACGTGCCCGTGAGGTCCACGGAACGGGTCAGTGTGTTGGAGAGGTTGTCACCGCTGCCGCTCCACCACTGCATCTCGCCCTGCGCCGGTTCGACGATCTCGGTGGTGACCGTCTTCTCCGGGAGCTCGACCACGAGGGCCTGGGCGTTCTTGGTGTTGTACTCGGCGACACCCAGGGTGTGCCTGGACTTCGTCGCGGCCTTGGCCGTGTCGTAGTTGAGCCAGCCGAGCTGGAGCTTGTCCCAGGCGGTCATGTCACCGGGCAGGTCGCCGATGTTGTCGCCGCCGGTGCCGAGCCAGGAGCCGGAGGACATCAGGGTCCAGAAACCGGTGGAGTTCTCGCCGCCGCCGGAGGTGTCGTAGTGGTCCGGCAGACCGAGGTCGTGGCCGTACTCGTGGGCGAATACGCCGAGTCCGCCGTTCTCCGGCTGGATGGTGTAGTCGCCGACCCAGATGCCCGAGTCGCCGATCTGGGCGCCGCCGAGCCGGTTGTTCTCGGGGCCGGTGCGGCCCGCGTCGGTGCCGAACGCGTACCAGCGGTGGGCCCAGATGGCGTCCTCGCCCTGGGCGCCGCCGCCCGCGGACTCGTCCTCACCGGCGTGCACGACCTGGAAGTGGTCGATGTAGCCGTCGGGCTCGTTGAAGTCGCCGTCGCCGTCGAAGTCGTAGCGGTCCCACACGTCGTACTCGGCCAGCTTCGCCTGGATCTCGGCGTCGGACTTACCAGCCGCCTTCTGCTGGTCGACCCACGCGTTGACGCCGTCGGACACCGCGTACCAGGCGCAGTTGCCGCAGTCGTTGGAGCCGTAACGGGCCTCGTTGTAGGGGACCTTGACCCAGTCGGAGACCTCGCCCTCGATCGAGTAGCGGCCCGAGGACTGCTTCTCGTAGTAGGTCTTCATCGACGCGGTGCCGTCGCCGAAGTAGAGGTCCTGGAAGTGCTCCTGGTTGTAGTCCGCCTGCCAGGCCGTGCTGTTGTCCTGGGTGCGGTCCGGCTCGGCTATCTCGTTGTGCAGCGGGCCGACGGTGCCGCCGTAGCGGCTGTCTATCTCGTCACCGAACTCGACGAGGATCGTGAAGATCTTGTCGGTCTTCTCCCGGCCGAGCTCGACGTACTTGCTCTTGCCCTTCCCGCTCTTCAGCTCCACGACCTGGGAGCCGTCACGCTTCTTGACCGCGGCATCGCCGGATATGACCTGCTTCAGGGCCTCCTCGCGCTGCGCCGCCTGCGTCTTGCTCAGGGGTCCTTCGAGGTCGTGGTCGTGCTCGGCGTGTGCTTCCGCCGGGTCGTGCCGGTCCACGGCCGCCGCCGACGAGCCTTCGTCGGCCTGTGCCACCGCGAAGGTCGAGAACGTCGCGGCGGCCGCGGCGAACGCGACGCCGATCGCCGTCGCTCGATACGTCCAGGGTCTACTGGTCACTTGATGTCCTCCCCCGCGCCCGTTCGCGCGGAAGGAGGGTCCGGTCATGGAAGAATCCGCGCGCGGTATACGCGTGTAGTCAAGTGACGCCATTCGACCGGAGTTTCGGAAGAAAAAACAGACCTTGACTTGGACAGGACAAGTGCACTATGCGGAGGCGCGGTTCGTTAACCGGACGTTACGGCGACCCGCCAACCGGCGCGTGATCGCGTCCACTTCGCGGACCGCATGAATCTGTGCGCCCCCCGTGCCCCCGGCCCCGTGGGTCAGGTCACGCTTACCCGTCGTTCCACTCGGGCACGCTGGCGAATAGGGTCGATTGGCGGAACGCCGGAAGTCGGCGGAAAGTCAAGCCGACACCGTTGCCACAGCTTTGATTCGTATCCGCATCCTCCCCCATCGAGAGAGGCGCGGGGAGACCCCCGAACCGAGGACACGATTGCCATGCCTCGTCCGACCGTCGCACAGCTCGCCTACGGTTCCTGCACCGTGATCTTGTCCACACTCTCCATGCTGTTGCTGTCACAGACGAGTTCGGTCGTCGGTGTCGCGTTGGTCGCCCTCTCGGCGCTCGCGCTCGGGCTGCTCGTCTCGATGACCGTGCCCGTGCGCAAGCCGGCGCCGGCCGCCGCGGCGGCCGCGATTCCGACCCCGGCAGCCGAAGCCGCCGGTAGTGCCGGTGTTTCCGACATTCCGAAGGAACGCGTTCCGGTTCAGCGCGAGGCCGTCTCCGCCTCGTTCGCGGCCGAGCCGGTGCGCGAGCCCGCGGAGCGCTGAGCACGGACGCACAGCCGCATTGCCGCATTGCCGCATTGCCGCATTGCTGTACGAACGAACGACCGGTGGGCCCGTGACGCACGGGCCCACCGGTCGTTTCCGTACTCCTCCTACGGTCAACCCGTGCTGACCACCACCGTCTTGGCCGCCTTGTCGTGCAGCCCCTGCTTGTACGGCTTGTCGAAGAAGCTCCAACCGCCCGCGATCGCCGTCCAGATGCAGGCACAGCAGAACGCGAACGGGATCCACAGCACCGCCGCCCGCATCAGCGCGGTCTGCATGGAGGGCGTCGAGCCGTCGTTCAGGTTGGCCACCCGCAGCTTCATCAGCTGCTTGCCGAGGGTCTGGCCGTTGCGTGTGGTGAAGACGATGTCGTACCCCATGTAGAGGACCGCGGCGATCACACCCTGACCGAAGGAGTCGCCGGTGTTGATGTCGTCCGTGTCGAACGTGGTCTCGACGAGCCCGAAGCCCCACGCCACCAGCCATACCGCGACGCCCACCATGATCATGTCGATGATGCGGGCGAGGACGCGCTTGCCGCTGTCGGCGAGCGGCGGCATACCGGCGAGCGGATCGCCGCCGTACGGGCCGCCGCCACCGTAGGGGTCGCCGGAGGGTGGGGGCTGGGCGCCGGACGAGGAGTCGTACGGCGGCGGGGTCGAGGGAGTGTCGTAAGGAGAGCCGCCGCCCCGGTCCGGCGGTGGCTGCTTCTTGAACTGATCGTCGTCCGGGGACTGACCGGAACCGAAGGGCGGCGGTTGGCTGCTCATGGCCCGAGTCGACCGCGAACCCTCCGGCTCCGCATCCGGCGCGGGGCCGTCCGGAGTACGGAATCGCGTGGTGCTTACGGCGTACGCGGTCAGCCCGCGACGAACGTATGCGCCGCCTTGTCGTGCCAGCACTGGCGCCACGGCTTGTCGAACAGGCACCACGCGACGCCCACGACACCGATGGCGAGCAGGCCCGGCACGCTGTAGACGAGCCAGCGGCGCAGGGCCAGGCCGAAGGACGGGGGATCGTGGCCCTCGATGTCGCGGACCTCCAGGCCGAGCACCTTCTTGCCCAGGGTGCGGCCCCACTTGGCGGTGGGCAGCGCCTCGTAGAGGACCCCGGCGACGAGCAGTACGGCGAGGACGATGCCGAGGTACAGCGAGGTCGTGCCGTCGAGCAGCCAGACCGTGACCGTCTCACCGGAGAGTTTGGCCGCGTCGATCTTGTCGTCGATGTGGTCGATCGCCCTGGTGCCGAGCGGTACGGCGGCCACGCCCGTGACGGTGCCGAGCACCAGGGTGTCCAGGAGCCGGGCGGCGAACCGCTTGCCGAGTCCCGCCGGGCGGGCCTCCGCCTGGGCACGGACGACCGCCTGGAACGGGTCCTCCGTCACCGGCTTCCACGGCGTGACCGGCTGCTCTCCCTCGACATCGGCCAGCCGGTGGACCTGCTGCGCCCAGGAGGGCTGACCGCCGCCGGAGCCGGGGGCCATGGGGGCGCCGGAAAGAGATGGAGAAGGGGCAGGGGCGGGGGCAGGGGCAGGGGACTGCGGCCGGACGGTGGGCGAGGGCTGCCGGGGCTGCGACGGCTGCGGGGCGGACGGGGTCGAGGGGGCCGCAGTGGCCGCGGGGGTCGCAGAGGCTGCCGGGGCCGTGGGAGCTGCGGAGGCTTCGGGGGCCGAGGCCTGGTGGCCGATGCCCAGGGCCTGCTGCGCGGCGGCCTGAGCGCTCGTCCTGGGGGCGCCGAAAGCCGGCCCGGACGCCGGTCCCGACGCCGGTCCGGCGGCCCCCTCGGCGGCCGAGCCCGCCGCACCCGTGCCCCCGCTCTGCTGCCCCGTACGCGGCTTGAGCGGCGCCCGGAACGTCATGGTGCCCTCGGAGGGCACCGCCTCCGCGCCCGCCGGGCGCACGGCACCGGCAGGTCGGCGGAAGACCATCGTGCCCGGCGAGGCGTCCGAGTCCGCCGGGGGGACCGCCGCCGTACCGTCCGCGCCGGCCGTCCGCGCGGCGCCGCCCTCGTCGGCGGGCTCCGCCGGGCCCGGCACCCTCGGGTCACGCGGGTCGGCGCCGCGCGGCGAGCCCCAGGAGACGCGGCGGTCCGGCTCGCCGCCGAAGCCGGCCTGGCGGGAACGGTCGGCACCCCACGCGGACGCGGGCTCGGGACGGCTCCCGTGCTGCGCCTCTGCCGGGCTCGGCTGCTGCGAGGCGGGCCCGGGCTCGGGGTCCTCGTCGAAGAAGTGCGGGCCCGTCTCCTCCACCGTGGGCAGCGCGGGGCCCGCGCCGGGCGGCGGGGAGAGCGGTTCGCCGTCGGACGGCGCCGGACGGCTCGTACCCGGCACCCAGGCGGCACCGTTCCAGTACCGGACATATCCAGGAATGGACGGGTCCGGGTAATACCCTTCGCGGGGCCTGTCGTCACCGGGGGCCGGGGTTGGGGCGCTCATGTCCGTCGTCCCGTATCTGCTCGGGGGTTGATAAGGGGGCGTCCACATCTATCAGATCGCCGCAAGTGTCAGCGCCCGTCCCGCCGGACCCACCCCTTTCGAGCACGGTTCTGCTACGGGCCGTGCCCCGCCGAGTCCTCCCCCGCCGCCCGCTCACGGGGCCGGAAAAAATCTCCGCGAACCCGCGTAATGATCCGGGTCCGGCTCCCCTCTCTCCTCGTACGGGCCCGCTCACAGGGCCTCGAACCCCGTACGGACTCCCTGAGAGTCCGTACGAACCCCTACGAACCCTACGAGAGAGGAAACGCAGAACATGCACACCGTGGTGGAACGCGAACTGGAGCTCAATCTCGTGCTGTCGCCGGAGCGCAGCATCCCGGTCCCGGCCAGACTCAGTTACCGAAGCGACGACCCGTACGCCGTCCACATCACCTTCCACATCGGCTCCGAGCACCCCGTGCACTGGACGTTCGCACGGGAACTGCTCGTCGAGGGGGTGTTCCGGCCGTGCGGGCACGGGGACGTGCGGGTGTGGCCGACGAAGGTGCTGGGCCGCAGCGTCGTGCTGATGGCGCTGAGCTCGCCCGACGGGGACGCGCTGCTCCAGGCACCGTCCCCGCAGGTGTCGGCCTGGCTGGAGCGCACCCTGCGGGTGGTCCCCCCGGGTTCTGAGATCGGGCAGCTCCGCATCGACGACGGCCTGGCCGAGCTGCTCGCCCCGACCCCGGCCGACGACCCGTGGCTGCGGGACTCCTGGCCGTCGGACGAGTCGAAGGACGGGGAGTGAGCGGGACGAGGAGTGAGCGGGACGAGGAGTAGGACATCAGGACATACGCGGGGCCCGGACCGTACGGGCCTCAGAACAACTTGCCCGGATTGAGGATGTCCAGCGGGTCGAAGACGGACTTGACCGCCCGTTGCATCTCCATGCCGACCGGGCCGATCTCGCGCGCCAGCCACTCCTTCTTGAGGATGCCCACGCCGTGCTCACCGGTGATCGTGCCGCCGAGCTCCAGGCCGAGGGCCATGATCTCGTCGAAGGACTCGCGGGCGCGCCGGGACTCGTCGGGGTCTGCCGCGTCGAAGCAGACGGTGGGGTGTGTGTTGCCGTCACCGGCGTGGGCGCAGACCCCGATGGTCAGCTGGTACTTCTCGGCGATGCGCTCCACCCCGTCGAGCAGTTCGCCGAGCCTGGAGCGCGGCACGCACACGTCGTCGATCATCGTCGTCCCCTTGACCGCTTCGAGCGCGGTGAGCGACAACCTCCGTGCCTGGAGCAGCAGTTCGGACTCGGCCGCGTCGTCAGCAGGTACGACCCGGGTGGCGCCTGCGGCCTCGCACAGGGTGCCGACGGAGGCGAGGTCGGCGGCGGGGTCCGGGGTGTCGAAGGCGGCGAGGAGGAGGGCCTCCGTCGTCTCCGGCAGGCCCATGTGCGCGATGTCGTTGACGGCCTTCACCGTCGTACGGTCCATCAGTTCGAGGAGGGACGGCACATGTCCGCCCTCCATGATCCGGCACACGGCTTCGCACGCGGCGGTCGCCGACTCGAACTCGGCTGCCAGCACAAGCTGTTGGGGCGGCTGCGGCTTCAGGGCGAGGACGGCTCGTACGACGATGCCCAGCGAGCCCTCCGATCCCACGAAGAGCCGGGTGAGGTCGTATCCGGCGACGCCCTTGGCGGTACGGCGGCCGGTCGACATCAGCCGCCCGTCCGCCAGGACGACATCGAGGCCGAGGACGTACTCGGCCGTCACCCCGTACTTCACACAGCACAGCCCGCCGGAGGCCGTGCCGATGTTGCCGCCGATGGTGCACATCTCCCAGCTGGAGGGGTCCGGCGGGTAGTGGAGGCCGTGTTCGTTGACGGCGCGGGAGAGGGTCGCGTTGATGACGCCGGGTTCGACGACGGCGGTGCGGTCGACCGGGCTGATCTCCAGGATGCGGTCCATCCGTACGAGGGACAGCACGATGCAGCCGTCGGAGGCGTTCGCGGCGCCGGACAGTCCGCTGCGGGCGCCCTGCGGAACGACCGGGACGCGCAGCTCGGTGGCGGTGCGCATGACGTGCTGGACCTGTTCGACGGTGCGGGGCAGGACCACGACGGCCGGGGTGCCCGCCTCGCAGAAGCTCGCCATGTCACGGGAGTAGGACGCCGTGACGTCCGGGTCGGTGAGGACCGCCTCGGCCGGCAGACCCGCGAGCAGCCGGTCCACAAGGTTTCCCGTGTTCCCCGTGGCATCGTCGCGTGGGGCTTCGATTCGGCTCATGATCACAGGTTCGCACCTGGGGCCATCGGTGTGAACCGTTCCTGCCGGTGTCAGCCGCTGCCGGCCGAATCTCCGGGGGACGCACTGGCCGGCTACGGCCCATGCCCCGATCAACGGCCGTGCGGCCCCACGGCTGTCAGGTTCCGTGGGGCCGCGACTACGGCCAGGGCTACAGGTTGCCCCGTTTGGCCTGCTCCCTCTCGATCGCCTCGAACAGCGCCTTGAAGTTGCCCTTGCCGAACCCCATCGAACCGTGCCGTTCGATGAGTTCGAAGAAGACTGTCGGGCGGTCCTGGACCGGCTTGGTGAAGATCTGGAGGAGGTAGCCGTCCTCGTCCCGGTCGGCGAGGATCTTCAGCTCGCGGAGGGTGTCCAGCGGAACTCTCGTCTCGCCGACCCACTCCCCCAGCGTGTCGTAGTACGAGTCGGGCGTTTCGAGGAACTGAACGCCGGCGGCGCGCATGGTCCGTACCGTCTGCACGATGTCGTTCGTGTTCAGCGCGATGTGCTGGACGCCCGCGCCACCGTAGAACTCCAGGTACTCGTCGATCTGGGACTTCTTCCTGGCGATGGCGGGCTCGTTGATCGGGAACTTGACCTTCAGGGTCCCGTCCGCGACCACCTTCGACATCAGCGCGCTGTACTCGGTCGCGATGTCGTCGCCCACGAACTCCTTCATGTTCGTGAAGCCCATGACCTTGTTGTAGAAGCCGACCCACTCGTTCATGTGGCCGAGTTCGACGTTGCCCACGCAGTGGTCGATGGCCTGGAAGGTGCGCTGGGCGGGTGGTTCGACGATGGGCTGGGCGGCCGTATAACCGGGCAGGTAGGGGCCGTCGTAGCCGGTGCGTTCGACGAGGGTGTGCCGGGTCTCGCCGTACGTGGCGATCGCGGCCAGCACCACCGTGCCGTGCTCGTCCTTCAGCTCGTACGGCTCGGCGATCGAACGGGCGCCGTGTTCGACGGCGTACGCGTACGCGCGGCGGGCGTCCGGGACCTCGATGGCGAGGTCGACGACGCCGTCACCGTGCTCGGCCACGTGCTCGGCGAGGAAGTGGCCCCAGGGGGTGGCCGCCTTGATGACCGAGGTGAGGACGAAGCGCGCGGAGCCGTTCGTGAGGACGTACGAGGCGGTCTCGCGGCTGCCGTTCTCCGGTCCGGAGTAGGCGACCAGCCGCATGCCGAAGGCGGTGGAGTAGTAGTGCGCCGCCTGTTTGGCGTTGCCGACGGCGAAGACGACCGCGTCCATTCCCTTGACCGGGAAGGGGTCTGCCTGCCGTGCGGTGTCGGGAGTGTGGTGTGTGTGTGCGGAGAATACGGCCATGGCCGCAGGCTCCCTCCGTTCGGCAAGGTGCGCAATAGTTTGATTGTTCGCTGGGCAAAGTGACCAGTCGATGGCCCGTGATTGCGGGTGATCTGTACAGGATGACCACCATGGAGGGCGTCATGGCGATCGATCATCTGGACGGGCGGATCATCGTCCTGCTGGCCCGGGAGCCGCGTATCGGCGTGCTGGAGATGTCCCGGCGGCTCGGGGTCGCGCGCGGCACGGTGCAGGCGCGGCTGGACCGGCTTCAGTCGAACGGCGTGATCCGCGGATTCGGACCGCAGGTGGACCCGGCCGCGCTCGGGTACCCCGTCACGGCGTTCGCGACGCTGCAGATCCGGCAGGGGCAAGGCCCGGACGTACGGGCGCACTTGGCGACCGTGCCCGAGGTGCTGGAGCTGCACACGACCACCGGCAGCGGCGACATGCTGTGCCGGCTCGTGGCCCGCTCCAACGCCGATCTCCAGCGGGTGATCGACCGGGTTGTCGGTTTTGACGGCATCGTCCGGGCCTCCACCGCGATCGTCATGGAGAACCCCGTTCCGCTGCGGATCATCCCGCTGGTGGAGCAGGCGGCGGAGGACCGGGACTGAACAAGACCGTGGGGCGACCGCATGTGAGCTTCTGACCGCCCAGCGCGTGCCGGTGCTGATGCCGGGTTCGATCCTCACGGTCGTCCTCGCCCTGCTGGTGGACTGGCCGGCCTCGCCGGCCGAACTGCTGCTGCACCCCAGCGGGTTGGAGGTGGGGTCGTGAGGCGCGTACGTGTACTGCCGGCCGGTGCGCTGCCGACGAGCTGCGGGCTGCGGGCTGAACGAGCGGCTCCCCCATGTACGAGTGCACCAGCACCGCCTGGATCACCTACCAGGGCAACAGCGAGCCCATCGCCGACCCGCGGGCCCAGTGGCGGGCGGTGCGCGACGCCGACCTGAGGAACGGGCTGACGTGGCTGCCAAGAAGTACGGCGCGGAGAAGCTGAGCAACGACGTGGAGGGGTTACTTAAGGAAGGGTGATGCAAAGAAAGGGTTGCAAGGGTTTCTTTGCAACGCTACCTTTGTACGTATGAACGAGCCCGAGGAGCCTCAGGAGTCCCAGGTCCGCCAGCTCGACGCCCGGTCCCTGCGCGGGCTGGCGCATCCGCTGCGCATGCAGCTGTTGGTCGCGCTGCGGCGCGGCGGGCCCGCCACTGCTTCCCGACTCGCCGAGAAACTGGGTGAGTCGAGCGGCGCCACCAGCTACCACCTGCGCCAGCTCGCCGCGTACGGCTTCGTCGAGGACGCGCCCGAGCACGGCAAGGGGCGGGAGCGGTGGTGGCGGGCAGTCCACCGGGGCGTGCGGTTCGACGAAGTCCTGATCCGGGACCCGGACCCGGCAGTCCGCGGAGCGGCTTCGCTGTTCATGCACGAGGTCGCGACCACGCACGCCCAGGAACTCGCGACGTTCATCGGCACCCGGCACGAGTGGCCCGAGGAGTGGTACGGCGCCTCGGACATGAGCGACTGGACCCTGCGGCTGACGCCCGAACTCGCCCGCGAACTCAACACGAAGATGCACGAACTCATCGAGAGCTACCGCGCACAGGCCCCCGTGGAGGGCACCCCACAGACCGAGCAGGTACGCCTCCACACGCACGCCTTCCCCATCACCACGGACTGAGAGGCCACCGCCCGATGCATCCCGAGACCCACCTCGACCTGCACCGCGTCCGTGCCGCCGCGCTCCGGGCCGAGGCGGACGCATACCGGCTCGCCGCCGCAGCCCGGCGCCCCCTCGACCTCCGTAGCCGCATCGGCTGGACCCTGGTCGAAGTCGGCCTGCGGCTCGCGGCCCCGCCGCGACCGGCCCCCACCCACTAGGGCCTGCATTGAGTTGCCCCGTGGAAGAAGGAGCGGCACTGGGTGCGTGCGATCGCAAGGCGCCGGAGCGCCCTCGATGGGGGTGTCCCCGCGCGAGCCGAGCGAAGCCGGTTCGAGCGTGGGGGAGGAGCCACGTGGGCGTTTCGGCAACGCCGCGAGCGTGCGTGCCCAGCACCGCGACGCCGCGGGGCAACTCAATACAGGCCCTAGCAGCTCGGTACGGAGCCCTTCCCCGTCTCCAACGCCACCAGCGCGCTCACCGCGCCCTTGAGGGTCGTCACCGGGATCAGGCGGAGCCCCTCGGGCAGTTCGGACTCGGCGTCGGAGCACTCGGCCTCGGGCACCAGGAACACGGTGGCGCCGTCGCGGTGGGCGGCCTGCGTCTTGAGGGCCACGCCGCCGACCGCGCCCACCGTGCCGTCGGCGTCGATCGTCCCCGTACCGGCGACGGTGCGGCCCCCCGTGAGGTCACCGCCGCTGCCGTCGCCGTCGAGCTTGTCGATGATGCCGAGGGAGAAGAGGAGACCCGCGCTGGGGCCGCCGACGTCGGAGAGCTTGAGGGTGACCTTGATCCCGTCCCCCTCCTTGCCCAGATAGGACAGCGCCGCCTCGGCCGCCGTGTCCTGGGACTCCTTCATCTCGGCCCGGTTGAACTCCTGGATCTCCTCGACCGTGTCGCCGCTCGGGTAGACGGAGTCGCGCGGCATCACCGCCTGGTCCGTACGGAACCAGCCGTCGATGACGTCCGCCAGGTCCACGCGCGCGTCCGGGCCCGTCGCCACGATCGTGGTCATCCGCAGCTCCCCGCTCGTCTGCCGGGTCTCCGCCCCGGTGATGGTGATCACCGGGTCGTCGCCCTTCTCCCCGAGCACGTTCGCCGTCAGGCCGGGCTGCGCCACGGAGAACGGCAGCGGTGCGAACGCCGCCGTCGCGAGCAGGGCCGCGGTGGGCAGGGCACAGACGGCTACGGCCCGGGGGCGCGACAGGCTGGAGAGACGAGAGAGCACGGGATCAATCTAACGTGGGGCCCACTTCCGGCCAGGTGGCGGGCAGCACGGTTGGGTCACGGCTGGTGGATCGCGACCGTCGGTCACCGCCGGTGGATCACAACGGCCGGGTCACGGCTGGTGGATCACGACGGCCGGTGATCGGCCGCCGGATCACGACCGCCGGTCACTGACCGTTGGATCGATGGTCGGATCAGGGCCGCGGGTCACAGCCGTCGGGGCACGACCGTTGGATCACGGCTGCTGGACCACGACCGTCGGACCACGACCGCCGGTTACGGCCCGACCGCCGAGCCCTGTCCCCCCGAACTGACCGGAGCCAGCGGCCGACGCCCCCGCGCGCCCGTCGCGGCTCAGCGCAGGGCCTCGGCCACTTCCCGGGCCGCGTCGACGACGCGTCGGCCCACCCGTTCCGGCACGGCGTCGGTGAGCATCACGACGCCCACGCTGCCCTCGACGCCCGTCACCCCGATCAGGGGAGCCGCGGCGCCGCTGGCCCCGGCCTCCAGTTCGCCGTGGGTGAGGGTGTAGCCGGGCTCGGTGACCGGCTGCTGCTGTCGGGCCGAGAGGATGGCGCGGCCGGCGGCGCCCCGGTCCAGGGGGTGGCGGAAACCGGCGCGGTAGGCCACGTGGTAGTCGGTCCAGGTCGGTTCGACGACGGCGACGGCGAGGGCCTCGGTGCCGTCGACCAGGGTCAGGTGGGCCGTCGCGCCTATGTCCTCGGCGAGGGAACGCAGCGCGGGCAGCGCGGCCTCGCGGACGAGAGGGTGCACCTGGCGGCCCAGGCGGAGCACGCCGAGCCCGACCCGGGCGCGGCCGCCCAGGTCACGCCGTACGAGAGCGTGTTGCTCCAGCGTGGCGAGCAACCGGTACACAACGGTCCGGTTCACGCCGAGCTTGTGCGAGAGTTCGGTGACGGTCAGCCCGTGATCCGTGTCGGCGAGCAGCTTGAGGACGCGCAGTCCCCGGTCGAGCGTCTGGGAGGTCTCCGCGGTCACGACGCCCACTCCTTCTTGGGTGAGGGCGGCGGCCCCCTCCGCGGCGGATGCGTCGCCGGTCCCGTCGGCGACGCGTGTCAGAGGCCGCCGGTCGGCTGGACCCGGAGGGCTCCGGGCGGTGTCGCTTCACGGCTGCGCTCCGCGGCGGCGCTGCCACGGGGCGTATGCGTGTGGGGACATTAGCGAGCCGGTTCGCTCAGCGGAAGTCTCCGTCCAGAATCCGGGCACCGGCCGGTACGGACTGCTTCGTTTTCTCCCGATATGTACGGCGCACATCCACCACCTGCGCGCCTGGGCGCACCAGTGTCAGAGCCTGTGTCATATCGCCGGTCGGATCAGCGCACGTCGTCATGGGGTCCCCCCGCACGAGCGCAGCCGAGCGTGGGGGTGCGTGCGATCGCAAGGCGCCGGAGCGCCCTCGATGGGGGTGCCCCCGCGCGAGCCGAGCGAAGCCGGTTCGAGCGTGGGGGAGGAGCCACGTGGGCGTTTCGGCAACGCGGCTGGGGGTCCCCCCACGCCCTTAAGGCAATGGGGGAGTGCGTGCCGGGCGGCGTGCGCCCGGCCGGGGATATGACACAGGCTCTCAGGTCCTTGCAAGCGCCACGTCCCTGTACGCCCGTGCGTACGGTCACCGCATCCGGGTGGCCCACTCCTGCACCTTGGCGATCCGCTGCCGCAGCTGCCCCGCCGTGGCCTCCGCGCTGGGCGGTCCGCCGCACACACGGCGCACCTCGGTGTGGATCACGCCGTGGGGCTTGCCGCTCTGGTGGGAGTACGCGCCGACCATGCTGTTGAGCTGCTTGCGCAGTTCCAGCAGTTCCTTGTGGGTGACGACGGGCCGCCGCTCGGCGGGGAGTTCGAGGAGGTCGGCCTCGTCGTCCGGCTTCTTGCGGCTGTGCGCGATCTGCCGGGCCTGCCGCTTCTGGAGCAGGAGCTGGACCTGTTCGGGCTCCAGCAGCCCCGGAATCCCGAGGTAGTCCTGCTCCTCCTCGCTCCCGGGGTGGGCCTGCATGCCGAACTCGGCGCCGTTGTACATGACCCGGTCGAACACCGCGTCCGACTCCAGGGCCTCGAACGGCAGCATGTCCTGCTCGCCGGTGTCCTCGTCCTGCTGCTTCTCCGCCTCCTGGAGGAGCTTCTCCTCCTCGGCGTACGGGTCCTCCTCGACGTCCTTCTTCGGCTTGTCGAGGACGTGGTCGCGCTCGACCTCCATCTCGTTGGCGAAGGAGAGCAGGTCGGGCACGGTCGGCAGGAACACGGACGCGGTCTCGCCGCGCCGCCGGGACCGTACGAAACGGCCGACGGCCTGGGCGAAGAAGAGGGGCGTGGAGATGGTGGTGGCGTAGACCCCGACCGCCAGCCGGGGCACGTCGACGCCCTCCGACACCATCCGCACCGCGACCATCCACCGGTCGGTGCTGCCGCTGAACTCGTCGATGCGGTCGGACGCGCCGGAGTCGTCGGACAGGACGAGGGTCGCCTTGTGCCCGGTGATGTCCCGGATGAGCTTGGCGTACGCGCGCGCCGAGTCCTGGTCCGACGCGATGACCAGGGCGCCCGCGTCGGGGATCGCCTTCCTGACCTCGGTCAGCCGCTGGTCGGCGGCGCGCAGCACACTGGGCATCCATTCGCCACGGGGGTCGAGCGCGGTGCGCCAGGCCTGGCTGATGGCGTCCTTGGTCATGGGCTCACCGAGCCGCGCGGCGATCTCGTCCCCCGCCTTGGTCCGCCACCGCATGTTCCCGCTGTAGGAGAGGAAGATGACGGGCCGGACGACCCCGTCACCGAGCGCGGACCCGTAGCCGTACGTGTAGTCGGCGGCGGACCGCCGGATTCCGTCGTTCCCCTCCTCGTACGCCACGAACGGGATGGGGTTGGTGTCGGACCGGAAGGGCGTACCGGTGAGGGCGAGCCGCCGGGTGGCGGGCTCGAAGGCCTCAAGACACGCCTCACCCCACGACTTGCTGTCCCCGGCATGGTGAATCTCGTCGAGAATGACGAGGGTCTTGCGCTGCTCGACGCGGTTGCGGTGGAGCATGGGCCGCACGCCGACACCGGCGTAGGTGACGGCGACCCCGTGGTACTCCTTGCTGAGCGGCCCCGCGCTGTACTCCGGGTCCAGCCTGATCCCTATCCGCGCGGCCGCCTCCGCCCACTGCTTCTTCAGATGCTCGGTCGGCGCGACCACCGTCACCTGCTGCACGACGTGGTGGTGCAGCAGCCAGGACGCGAGCGTCAGCGCGAAGGTCGTCTTCCCGGCGCCGGGCGTCGCCACGGCCAGGAAGTCCCGCGGCTGTTCCTGGATGTACTTCTCCATCGCCCCGTGCTGCCAGGCACGCAGCTTGCCGGCGGTGCCCCAGGGGGCACGGCCGGGGAACGCGGGAGAGAGGTGATGGGACGAACTGGCGCTGGCGGCGGTGGTAGTCACGGTCTCCGGTCTGGGTGGTCGGGCGGCTCGGCTGCGTATGACGACCGGGTCACCCTACCGGCGACCCGGTCGCGTCAACGCGCGGACTGCGCCGGGTCACCCGTGGATGGGACTCAGCTCACAGAGGGCGCGCAGCCGCTCCGCGATCACTGCGACACGGCTCTCCTTGCCCGAGGCCACGTCGACGACCAGGTCGTACGCCGTGTCCTGGTCCGCATGCGCGAGGTCCACGTGGTTGACGGCGAGGAAGGTGGCGGCGGCCAGCCAGGCGGTGCGCTTGTTGCCGTCCACGAGGGGGTGGTTGGTCGCGAGGGCGTGGAGCAGGGCGGCGGCCTGCTCGTACGGGTCCGTGTAGGCGGCCGTGCCGAACATGCGGGCGCGGGGCCGGTGCACGGCCGACGCCAGCAGCCCGGGCTCGCGTGTCTCGGGCGGCCGTCCGCCGAAGGCGACCTCGGCGATGGCGGTGACGTCGGCGACGGTGAGGTGGCGGGCCGGGGTACGCAGGGGCGGCCGGTCGGGGGTCGTGGCGCTCATTCGCCGAGCCTCCGCAGCAGTTCGGTGTGGGTCTTCGCGAGGCGTTCGGCGTGGGCTCGGACGAGCGCCCCTTCCGCGTGCAGTTGTCCGCGTACGGCCTCCCGCGCGACTTCCTCGGGCGTGCGCCCCTGTGCGTCGGCGAGGTCGTCGAGAGCCTGCCGGGTGGCCGCGTCGAGGTGGAGGGTGAGGTCGGTCATGAGAGGTGAGGCCAGAAGAACGTGACACCGCCTTTCCACCGGTTTGCGGTTACGTCACCCCATCTCGTCTCGCGCCTCCCGCACCCGCGTAGTCACCCAAGCCCCCACCAACGCCACCCCCGCCATCGGCAGGAACACCGCGGCGAACGCGGCCGGGTGCGAGCCGCCGGAGGCCTCCGTGGCCGTATGGGCGACCGTGCCGCCGCCGAGGGCCGCGAAGGCGGCGCCGCCCGCGGCGAGGAGGACGACGTTGGAGAGGCCGTCGGATATCTGGAGGGCGGCGGAGTTGGCACCGGCCTCCTCGGGGGCGGAGAGCTTCAGGAGCAGGACGCTGGTGGAGGAGATCACCAGCCCCATCCCGAAGCAGCCGAACGCCCAGGCGACCGCCACGGTCCACACCGGCACCGCCTCGACGAGCACGCTCGGCGCGGCCGCGATCGACATGGCGACCAGGACCATCCCGCCCGTCATCAGCCGCTCCCGGTACGGCTCCACCCGCTGCCGCGACTGCATGTACGACCCCAGCGCCCACGTCGCCCCGCCCGCCGCGAGCGAGAACCCGGCCAGCGTCGGGGACAGCCCGCGCTGGGTGACCAGCATCAGCGGGATGAAGGACTCGGTGGCGACGAACGCTCCGGCCGCGACCCCGCGCAGCAGCACCACGGACGGCAGCCCGCGCGCCGCGCGGTACGTCCCCTTCGGCAGCAGCCCGAGCACGGCGGGCACCAGCAGCGCGGCCCCGGCCACCCCGGGCACCAGCGAGACCCACCGCAGGTCCTGGGCGGCGTACTGCAACAGCGCCGCGCCGAACGAGATCCCGAGGGCGAGCCGGATTCGCCGCCGGTCGACGGGCACGTCGCCCGCGGACTCCTCCGCCGGACCGCCGGCCCGGTGCCGTATCTGCGGCAGGGCGAGCGCCAGCGGGAAGACGACCAGCACGGGGATGCCGACGAACACCCAGCGCCACCCGATGTGCTCGGTCACCGCGCCCGCGGCGAGCGGCCCGACCACGGTCGGCAGCACCCAACTCGCCGCGAACGCCGCCATGATCGCCGGTCGCAGCCGCTCCGGGTACGCCCTCCCCACGACCACGTACAGCGCGACGATCACCAGCCCGCCGCCGAACCCCTGCACGGCCCGCCCGAGGATGAACGGCCACATCGCCCCGGCCGTCCCGGACAGCAGCAGCCCGGCCGCGAAGGCGACGATGCCGGTCGTCAGCGACCCGAGCGGCCCCTTCCGGTCGGACCACTGCCCGGCGAGCACCATCCCGAAGAGACTCGTCGTGAAGTACCCCGAGAACGCGAACGCGTACAGCGAGACCCCGTCAAGCTCCCGCGCGGCCACCGGCATCGCCGTCCCGACCGCCATCGCCTCGAAGGCGATCAGCAGCACGACGGAGACGATGCCGATGCTGAGCGCGCGGTAGGGGCGCCGCAGAACCCCGCCGTCCTCTTCGGCCTCAGCCTCGCCCTCGGTCTCAGCCTTGGTCTCAGCCTCGGCCTTCGACAGGACGGTCGGGGTGTCGGCGACACCTGTGTCGCGCGGTTCGGGGATGGTCATGTCCGCCAGCGTAAGGGGCGTCACCGACATTGACCCCTGTCGGAGGTCGCCCCCTCCTTGGGACCTTGGTCGTACGACCACCGCGGCCGTCGGTCACGCGTACAGCGTTCCGCCCGCCTCGTCCTCGAATATCTCCGGCCAGTACCGCCAGCCGTCGTCGTCCGGGGTGGCCGGGGTCGGGTCGCAGGCTATGGGGTCGACCGTGGCAAGGGTCTGGGTCATGGTGGCGGCGAGATGGACGTAGGAGTCGGTGAGGGAGTGCTCGGCGTCGAGGGACTTCTCCCGGTGCATCAGCCAGACGGTGAACGCGAGGGTGGAGATGTCCGCGTTGAGGGGCCTGAGGGCGCCGTCGGGCTCGCTGAAGCACAGGACCGTGCCCGTGGCGCCGTCGACCACGAGGCCGGTGTCCTCCAGGAGGTGGCCGAGGCGGATCAACCGGTCGGCCTCCGCGGGGAGTCGGCCGGTGTCGAGGACTCCCGGGCGCTCCTGCTCGTAGTACTCGACCAGTGTGGGCAGTGACACCTCCGTGTCCAGCTGGAAGAGGAAGCCGTCCTCCGGGAGGCCGACGTCCTGCAGGAAGCGGCGCGTGGGCCCGTGCGTGAGCGTCGAGGGGAAGTCCACCTCCTCGAAGCGCATGACCTCGCCGGTGCCGAACTCCTCGTCCAGCAGGCGGGGCGGCAGGTCGAGGGCGAGGCCCGTGCCGGGGCCCGCGATGCGCGCGAGGGGGCGGATCAGCGCGGCCATGCGCCAGTACGGCGCCACGTCGTCCCCGGCGCCCGCGCCGAACACGGCGGCCAGCCGCTCGGACGCCTCCGCCACCGCCTTCGGCCCGAAGCGCTTCCCGTACGACGCGAACCGCCCCCGGGGCGCCGTCAGTTCCTCCGTCGCCGCCGCGAAGCGCAGCAGGGTCTCCACGGAGGGGGCGAGCGGGGAGAGGCTCATCAGGCCAGGGGTGTCGCGGTGGACGTACGTCGTCGAGACCTCGCCCGTGGCGCCGTCGAGGACGATCGACTCCAGGTCCCGGTCGAGGGTGCGCAGTGACCCTATGACCAGTTGGTCCCGCAGTTCACGGGCGAGGTCGCCCGCGTCCGCCACCAGTTCCGCCACCCGGCGCAGCCCGGCGCCCTCGCGCAGCGCGCCGAACCCCAACAGCTCGCTGTCGTACGGCAGTCCGGGTCCCGTCAGCCACGCGCGTGTGCCCGCGTGGGTGACGTACGGATCGAGTTCCTCGGCGGTCAGCGTGATCGTGCCGCTGTCCGCGGCGTTCATCGTCGTGGTCGTGCTCATGGTTCCCCCAGCACATGGATCGCATGGTGCTTCCCCCGGCGAGGAACGCCCCACGGCCAAGCGGTCGTCCCCCACTGCTCAGAACCATACGCGGCCCCACTGACAACGGCCGTCGGCTCAGCGGGCGGCCGTCACGATCCCGTCACCACCGCGGCCTGCGGGCGGATCGGCAGGCGGTTCACCGGACGGCCCGTCGCGGCGCGGACGGCGGAGGCGATCGCGGCCGGGGAGGCCACGACCGGGACGGCGCTGACGGCCTTGGCGCCGAAGGGTGCGACGACGTCGCGCTCCTCGACCAGCTTGACGATGCGGATGTCGGGCGCGTCCAGGGCGGTCGGCAACGCGTAACCGGTCAGGTCCGGGTGGCGGATCACCCCGCGGGCCGTGCGCAGGTTCTCCGTCAGGGCCACGCCCACGCCCTGCGTGACGCCCGCCTCGATACGGGCGGTGAGCTGTGCCGGGTTGAGGACGCGGCCGACGTCCTGCGCCACGGCCAGTTCCACGACCCGTACGGAACCCAGCTCGATGTCGACGTCCACGACCGCGCGGATCGCGCAGAACGCCATCCCCACGAAGGCGTCGCCCTGGCCGGTCCCGTCGAGGGGTTCGGTCGGGTGGGGGCGGCACTGGGCGGTGGCCCACAGCTCCTTGCCGTCCAGCGCCTCGGCGACGGTGGTGGACAGGACGCCGTCGTACGACGTGATCTTGCCGTCGGTGATCTGGAGCAGCTCGGTGGACATGCCGAACTTGTGGGCCAAGGGCTGGAGGAGTTGCGTGCGGACCATTTTCGCCGCGCGTTCCACCGCGCCGCCCGACACCCAGGTGTGCCGGCCGCGGCAGCTCGCGCCCGCCGGGGGCTGGTCGGTGTCGACGGGCGCCACGTGCACCTCGTCGATGCCGAGGGTCTCCTGCACGATCTGCCGGGCCAGGGTGCCGAAGCCCTGGCCGGTCTCCACCGCCGCGCACAGCACGGTGGCGACGCCGTCCTGGACCCGCACGGTTGCCGTCGAGACCTCGTCCGCGCCCTCGGCGCCGAGCATGTGCACCATGCCGAGGCCGTAGCCGACGCCCCGGCGCACGGCGCTGGGTTCGCCCGCGCCCTCGGGCCCGCCCGGGAGCAGCCACTCGTCCTCGGGGGTGTCCTTGGGGAGGGTGGGCAGCGGGAAGTCCCGTACGGCCTGCAGGAGTTCGGCCACCGGGGCCGGGCAGGTCACCGACTGGCCCGTCGGGAGGACGTCGCCCGTGGACATCACGTTGCGCAGGCGCAGCTCCGCCGGGTCGACGCCCAGCTTCTTCGCCAGCTTGTCCATCTGGGCCTCGTGGGCCGCGGCGACCTGCATCGCGCCCTCGCCGCGCACATGGCCCGAGGGCGGGTTGTTGGTGCGGACGGCCCAGCCCTCGATGAAGGCGTTGGGGACGACGTACGGGCCGCAGGCGAAGGCCACGGCGGCGGCCAGCGCCTCCGAGGAGGTGTCGGCGTACGCGCCCGCGTCGAGCAGGATCTGCGCCTCGACCTTCACCAGCTTGCCCTCGGCGTCGGCGTGGTGGCGGTAGCGCAGGAGGGTGGGGTGGCGGTGGACGTGGCCGAGGAAGGACTCCTCGCGGGTCGCCGTCAGCTTCACCGGGCAGCCGGTCTTCAGCGCCAGCAGCCCGAGCGGGAGCTGGAAGCCCTGGTCCTCGCGGTCGGCGGTGGCGCCGGGGACGCCGGTGACGACGATCTTGACACGGTCGGGTTCCAGGCCGAAGGCGGCGGCGGCCGTGTCGCGGTCGGTGTGCGGGTCGGTGGAGGCGACGTAGAGCTCGACACCGCCGTCGGGGCGGGGCACGGCGAGACCGGCCTCGGCGCCGATGGGGGCCGGGTCCTGGCGGCCGATGCGGTACAGGCCCTCCACGACGATCTCGCCCTGCGCGTCCGGGTCGCCGTGGCGCAGCGGGATGTGCCGGATCAGGTTGCCGTCGGGGTGCAGGGGCTCGGCCTCGAAGGCCTGCTCCGGGTCGGTCACGGGGTCGAGTACTTCGTACTCGACGATGACGGCGGCCGCGGCCATCCGCGCGGTGTCCGGGTGGTCGGCGGCGACGGCGGCGAGGGGCTCCCCGTGGTGGCGTACGGCCTCGGAGGCGAACACGGGGCGGTCGGCCCGGCCGCGGCCGTGCAGCGCCGTGCCCGGCACGTCCTCGTGGGTGACGACGGCCCGGACGCCGGGCATCTCGCGCGCGTGGGTCGTGTCGATGGACACCACGCGCGCGTGCGGGTGCGGTGAGCGCAGTACGGCGGCCCACAGCAGGCCCTCGGCCCACAGGTCGGCCGCGTACGGGAAGGTGCCCTCCGTCTTGGCGCGCGCCTCCGCGGACGGCAGGGACACGCCGAGGCCGTGCGGCAGCGGCTCGGAGGCGGGTGGTACGGCCGCGGTGCCCGTCGGGGTCGCCGCGGTGGCGGCATCGTTGGTCACGCCTGACCTCCTCCGTCCTGGCCGTACGGCTGGTCGTGCTGTGCCGGGGAGTCGTACGCGGGGTCGTACGCCGCCGGGTTGACGCCGCCCTCACCGGGGCCCGCCTGGTGGGGGATGCGTGCCTCGTCCGGGTCCTGCTCCGGTTCGGCCCCGGCGGCGTCTGCTACGTGTGCCTCGCGTTCGGCGACGACCTCGCGCACGGCGTCCAGGACCCCGCGGTAGCCGGAGCAGCGGCACAGGTTGCCGCAGAGGGCCTGGCGGGTCTCCAGCTCGCTCGGCGCGGGGTTGCCCTCCAGGAGGTCGTGCACGGTCATCGCCATGCCCGGGATGCAGAAACCGCACTGCACCGCCCCGCACTTGGCGAGCGCCCGCTGCACGTCCGAGGGCGCACCGTCGACGGCGAGCCCCTCGACGGTGCGCACCTCGCTGCCCGCGGCGGTGACGGCGGGCACCAGGCAGGACGCCACGAGCCGTCCGTCGACCTGCACGTTGCACGCGCCGCACTCGCCCTGCGAGCAGCCGTCCTTGGCGCCCGCGAGGCCGAGCCGTTCACGCAGCACGTAGAGCAGTGACTCGCCGATCCAGGCGTCGGTCACCGGGCGGTCGGTGCTGTTCACCCGCAGGACGTACGAGGCGAGGGGGTGCTCGTCGGACGGAAGTGCGGAGGGCTCGCCCCCGGGGTCGGGCGTGTCGGCTTCGGGTTCGCCCCGCTCCGCGACTTCGGCGGTGGGCTCGCCCTCGGCGGCGTCCGGCTCGGGAGCCTCCGTAACCTCCGGGGCCTCGGGAGCCCCGTCGGCGTCTGCCGCCCAGGGTGCGCCAACCGCCTCAGACGCCTCCTGAGCACCCTCGGGCGCTTCAACGGCGTTCCCGGCGGGGGTCTCGGCGTACGGCTCGGCAGACGGCGCGCCAGCGGCCTCCACGGGTGCTCCGGCGGGCGGCGCGGGCGCCTGTGCCTCGGCGGGCCTCGGCGGTGGGGCCGTCCAGGCCGTTCCGATCGCCTCGTTCGCACCGGGCGTTCCGGTGGCACCGGGCGCGTCGTTCGTGTCCGTCGTGCCGGGCGCGTCGTTCGTCCCGGGTCCTTCGGTCACCCAGGGGGCGGGTGCGCCGCCGGGGAGGGTGGCCGGAGGGGTGCCGCCCCACTGCTCGACGAGCGAAGATGCGCTGAACTCGCCGGATTCGTCCGGAAGGTCACCCCCGGCGACCGGAATCGACCACTCTCCGGTCACATCGTGTCCGGGAGTGGCCTCCCCTTGAGTGACACCCTCGAAGCTCCACTGCCCGGTGGCTCCCGGGTTGTACGCGAAGCCGTCCTGGGCGCCCCCCTGGGGCACGGCGTTCGGGTCGGGCCACTGGGCGCCCTCGGCCGGTACGGCCCAGCCGTTGCCCGTGGCCGCCGGGTCGGTTCCGTCGGGCGGGGCGGGCGTGACCGTTATGGGCGGGGGCACATAGCCGCTGCCGGGCGCGGCGAGGGGGCTGTCGGAGCCGAGGAGCGCCTCGATGCCCCCTTCGGGGAGCTGGACGAAGGTGGTGGCGCCGTCGTCGTAGTCCCCCTGGGGAAGCCGTTCCCATCCACCCTGGGCACCCTCCTGGGGGGTGCCTTCTCCGTGCTGGTCGTCGGTCACGACAGTGCCCTCCCCAATGCTCGTCGGGCCAGCGCGGCGACGGTGCGCCGCAGGTGCAGTACGGCGGGCGGAAGCGGGGCCACGGAGCCGTCCTCGGCCGGGGGCGCGTCGGGGATGCAGGCGGCGGCGACGTACTCCCCGAAGGCCTGCAGCGCCTCGGGTACGAGCGTGCGCGCGCCGTCCCAGTCGATCAGCCGGCCCACCCACGCCTCGGCGTCCAACGGGCGCAGCGGCATCGGCGCTATGGCTCCGACGGCGCACCGCACTCCGCGCCGGGCGGGGTCGAGGACGAGCGCCACGGACGCGGTCGACCGTCCCGGGCCGGTGCGTCCGGTGGCCTTCAGGAAGACCTGGGGCGCGTGCAGCAGCGGCACGCGCACGTACCCGATGAGTTCGCCCGCGCGGAGCATCTCCATGCCGGCGAGCAGGTGCGAGACGGGCATCTCCCGGCGGGCTCCGCCCGGGCCCGCGATGATCAACGTGGCTTCCAGCGCGGCCAGTACGGGCAGCGCGTCCCCCGTGTGGGAGGCCGTCGCGATGTTGCCGCCCAGGGTGCCCGCGTTGCGGATCTGCGGGGGCCCGGCCGCGCGGGCGGCGGCGGCGAGCGCGGGGATGAGGGCGGCGAAGTCGGGGCGGCCCATACGCGCGTGGGTGAGGCCCGCGCCGAGGAGCGCGTGGCCGTCCTGGTACTGCCAGCCGCGGATCTCGCTGATCTTGCCGAGGCCGACGAGCGCGGCGGGCCTGAGCTGCCCGGAGTTGACCGCGGTCATGAGGTCGGTGCCGCCCGCCACGGGTACGGCGGCAGGCGTGGCCGCCAGCGCCGCCACGGCCTCGTCCAGCGTGCCGGGCAGCGTCACGGCCTGCGCCGCCTGCGGTGCGTGCGTGGTCAAACCGGCTGCCCCTTCCCGCTGCCCCACCTGGTCCCACCTGTGTTGCCGTACGGTACGTGCTGACAGGGCGGACGTGGCAACTCTGGCACATCTTCGCGAGACCCGAACGCAGGGGTCCGCTAGGAGGCATTCGCCCACCTCGGCGCAGGGTTGGTCCGTTTTCGTACGACATCACCCGTGGGCGCGTATTGCCACTCTTCGATGATTCTCGTGCGGCTTTTTCCTTGCGAGGCCACGCTTTTGGGGTGAACGTCCGGGTTGTACGGATTTTTGTGCGGCTTCTCCGGTCACCTCACACGTTCGGGGGCGCCCCGTCGATCGGACGTCCGAGCACCCCGGGGCGCCGCTGCCACGGACGGGGTCCCCCGGGCGGGCGGTAGGCCACGCCCAGGGCGTCAAGTCGGCCGTAGTGGGCGGTCATCCGTCGCTCGAAGTCGGCGAAGTCCCGCTCGGCCGGGGCGGGCAGGCGGCTCCACGCGACCTCGGCGAAGGCAGCGAGCCGCGGGAACGTCTGGTAGTCCACGCGCGCGGCGTCCTCCATCACCTCGGTCCACACGTTGGCCTGCGTCCCGAGAACGTGCCGTGCCTCCTCGTCGGTCAACTCCGGTGGAACGGGCTCGAAGCGGTAGACGTCCTCCAGGGTGCGGACGTACCCGATGGGCACGGGTTCGTCGGCGCCTGCGTCCTGCCGGTGGTCCAAGTACACCTGCTGCTGGGGGCACATGACGACGTCGTGGCCCGCGCGGGCGGCCGCGACGCCCCCGCCGTAACCACGCCACGACGACACGGCCGCCCCCGGTGCCAGCCCGCCCTCCAGGATCTCGTCCCAGCCGATGAGGCACCGCCCGCGCGCGGCGAGCCAGGTGTCGAAGTGCCGGACGAACCACGACTGCAGCTCGTCCTCGTCCGCGAGCCCCAGCTCCTCGATGCGCGCCTGCACGGCCGGCGACTGCCGCCACTGCTCCTTGGCGCACTCGTCGCCGCCGATGTGGATGAACGCCGAGGGAAACAGCTCCAGGACTTCCTCGAACACCCCCTCGTAGAAGCGGAGGGTGTTGTCAGTGGGGGCGAGTACGTTGTGGGAGATGCCCCAGTTGTCCCAGACGGTCAGGGAGGTCGTGTCGATGACGTCGGTGTT
Source organism: Streptomyces sp. NPDC002845 (assembly GCF_053591955.1). Lineage (NCBI taxonomy): Bacteria > Bacillati > Actinomycetota > Actinomycetes > Kitasatosporales > Streptomycetaceae > Streptomyces > Streptomyces sp. NPDC002845. Next base: position 69,380 of record NZ_JBSFUU010000010.1, read on the forward strand.
GCCCAGTTCCGGATACGCGGCGATGGCAGCCTGCGAGTGCCCCGGGATGTCGATCTCCGGGACGACGGAGATATGCCGCTCGGCCGCGTACGCGACGATCTCGCGGATGTCGTCCTGGGTGTAGAAGCCCCCGTGCGGCTTCTCCTCCCACAACGGCGAGGCGCAGTGGCCGAATTTCGTACGGGCCCGCCATGATCCGGCCTCGGTGAGTTTCGGGTACCGCTCGATCTCGATGCGCCAGCCCTGGTCGTCCGTCAGGTGGAAGTGGAAGACGTTGAGTTTGTGCGCGGCCATCAGATCGAGGTGGCGCAGGACCTGGTCCTTGGGGAGGAAGTGGCGGGCCACGTCGAGCATGAGGCCGCGCCAGGCGAAGCGAGGGCCGTCCTCGATGACCTGGCCGGGGATTCCGTACGTCGCCCCCGGGCGCACGGGGGCTCGGCGGAACGCGTCGGGGCCGAGCAGCTGACGCAGCGTCTGGGCACCCCAGAACACCCCGGCCGCGCTGCCGCCCCGGATCTCGATACCCCGGTCGGCGACGACGCCGAGCCTGTACGCCTCCGCCTCCAGGGTGCCGTCGAGGCGCAGCCGCACGCCGCCCGGGGCGTCCTCGGGGCCGGGCGGCAGGGGCAGGCCGAGGGCCGCACCGAGCGTGGAGCGCAGCCAGCGTTCCGTGCCGCCCGTACCCGGCGCGGCCCACAGGGTGGTGCGCTGGTCGAGCGGGACCCCGCGGCGCATGGGGCCGTCGACGGAGCGGGGCGCCGGAATCAGATCCGTCAGAGAAGTCACGTCCGTCGGAGAAGTCACGTCAGTCAGGGATGTCACGTCAGCCTCAGTCCTCAATCCTTTACCGCTCCGCCCAGCCCGGAGACCAGCCGTCGTTGTACGAGTACGAAGAACACCAGCACCGCAATCGTTCCAGGCGGAGATGAAGGAGAAGACACTGGTGGCGACCAGCCCCGGCAAGACGAGCGGGAAAAGGATCTGCCACAGGAATCGCGCACGGCTCGCCCCGTCGATGTACGCCGCGTCCTCCAGCGCCTCCGGAACGGCCTTCACGAACCCCCGCAGCATCCAGATCGCGAACGGCGGCGAGAAGGCGAGGTGCGGCAGGGTCAGCGCGCCCAGGGTGTTCAGCTGACCGAAGTCCCGCATCAGGAAGAAGACGGGGATTGTCAGCGCCTCCACGGGCACCATCTGCGCGACCAGGAACATGATCAGGAGAGTGGTCCGGAAACGGAAGCGGAATCGGGTCACGGCAGTCGCCGCGAGAAACGCGATCAGCGCGGAGGCGACGGCCGCGGTGCACGCCACGACAAGGCTGTTGAGGAAGTAACGGCCGAATTCCTGCTGTCCGAAGACGCGTTGGAAGGAATCGAGGGACGGGCCAGCGTCCAGGGGTCCAGGGGCGGGGCTCGGTGGACTTGATCTCCCCGGCCGGCTTGATGGCGCTCAACACCATCCAGCACAGCGGAAATGCCACGACCACCGCGATGACCACCGCGATGACCAGCGCGATGACCAGCGCGGATGCCTCCGCGGCCAGCCACCACCGGCGCCGTACGAAATGCCGGACGGACAGCGCGCTCACAGCTCTTCCCCCCTGTCTCCTGATCAGCCTCAAATGCACGAGCGTGACCGCCGGCAGAATCAGCAGAATGACGACGCCGATCACCGAGCCGAGGCTGTGCTGGGAGGACGCGAACGCCTTTTGGCAGGCGTACACGTTCAGTACGAGGTTGCGCGAGGACGGAGCGCCATATCCGCCACTGCGAGGCACATCCAGGGCGGCGGCCTCCAGGACCTCACCCGGTACGGCGCGGATGCCCGCGTACACCGTCACCATCACGAACGGGAAGGAGCACCACACCACTTGGATCAGGACGAGGGCGAAGGCGCTGTAACGCCCGTACGTCCACGAGTGGTCACCGAGCCCCAGCACCACAAGAGGTCTCAACCACTCTGTGACCGAGGGGCGGGTGGAGAAGCGTCGGGAGGGGTCCCCGCGGGGACGGCCTACCGTGCTCGTCGATGTCGACGACGGAGGTGGGCGATGGTGAGCTTCTCGGAGGCGGTCAAGCGCGGCCTGACGCAGACCTTCTCCTGGGAGGGCCGGGCCTCCCGGTCCGAGTACTGGTGGTTCATCCTCTTCGGCATCATCTGCTACATACCCGGCGTCGCCCTGACCGTCGAACTGGACGTCCCGGTCCTCGCCTTCGTGTGGCTGTTCCTGTTCGTGCCGACGCTGGGCGTCTTCGTGCGCAGGATGCACGACTGCGGCCGGACCGGCTGGTCGTGGTTCTGGTCCTTCATCCCGCTGATCGGGCTCATCGTGCTCCTCGCGTTCCTCTGCCAACGCGGCGAGCCGGGGACCAACGAGTACGGCCTGCCGCCGGGCACGAAGGTGGACTGGTGAGAGGTGAGGAGATGGACGTGTCGGCACGGGTGAGGCGTGTCGCGGCGGTGGTGGTGGTCGGTGGCGTACTGGCCGTCGCCGGTTGCTCGCCGGATACGGACACGGACACGACTGGGGCCAAACCCTCGTCTAGCCCGGTGCCGAGCCGCGCGCTGGTGATGTGGGCCGACGGGATGTGCCAAACCACGGACGGCTTCGAGGCGTTGAAGAAGAGGAGCGCCGCAGAGATCAAGGACATCACGGACCCGCCCGAGGAGGCGATCCTCCCGGTCGGCATGGAGGCGCAGACCTATCTGTCGAGCACCTCATCGTCCCTGGACTCTGTCGTGCAGGCGCTCGACGGCCTGGGGGAGTCGGGCATCACCGCCGCGGACCGGCTGCACGACCGGTTCGCCGAGGACGTCGGCAAGGCCGCCACGGAGGCCACCGAGCTGGCCGACTACTCGGTCCTCCACAGCCTCTCCGAGAAGGAGAAGATCAAGCGCGCCGAGCGCGTGGCCGGGCTGGTCAAGTCCCTGAAGATGCCGAAACCCGACCTGAGGACGGTGGCCGACGACGAGCCGAAGCTCGCGGCCGCGTACCGGCTGGCACCTCGCTGCGTCCCGCCCGCCGAGCCGTCACCCAGCACCCCCGAGCGCGCTGAGCCCACGACCCCGAGCCCGGCCTCGACCGGCCCGCTGCCCAAGGCCGAGGACGGCAAGGACACCGGAGCCTGCAAGGACGGGGACTGCGAAATCCTCGTCACCGAACCGGTGGACTTCCTGGTCGGCGACTGGGATCTGCACGTGACCGTGAAAGGCTCCACGGTCACCGTCACGCACAGCGATTCCTCGGGATTCGTGAGCAATTTGGCGTTCGGCGACGGCGGAGGAGGCGCGTTCGCCACAGCGGGCGGCACGGAGACCGCAGTCGACGCCACCGCGGTCAACAAGGACGGCGCCGTACTGAAGTTCAGTACGAAGTAAGTGGCCGTCAACAGCATCCGAAATGATCTGTGGGGGGCGGCTGGGGCAAGGCGAACCAGTCCCCCCGCCCAGGTATGACAGAACCGCGGCACCCGCACCCAGGTGCCGCGGCCGTGCTCACGGCGCACGCGGCGTACGCAGCCGCGCCGACGCGACGCCCCACCCCAAGGCGGCAACCAGGTTGCCCAGGCCGGCGCGTCGTCGCCGGCGCTACTTCTTGTCGCCGTCCTTGTCCTTGTCCCCACCCGCACCCATGGATTCGTAGATCTCCTTGCACATGGGACACACGGGGTACTTCTTCGGGTCACGGCCCGGCACCCACACCTTGCCGCAGAGGGCCACGACAGGCGTGCCGTCGAGAGCGCTCGCCATGATCTTGTCCTTCTGGACGTAGTGGGCGAAGCGCTCGTGGTCCCCGTCACCGTGGGAGACCTGCGGCGTCGGCTCTACGAGGGTCCCCGTACCAGTCCCGCGCTCGGGCTCAAGAGTGCTCATAAGGGCCAAGGGTACTGAAGCTCACAGGCATCAGTTGAGAGAAGGGTCGTCCGGGTACGTGGCCACCATCGCGAGTTCGCTGCGCTGGCGGCGCAGGACCGAGCGCCAGAGTCTCTCGGGGGACGGCGAGGAGACGTCGCCGGGCTCGGACTCCACCACGTACCAGGCGCCCTCGACCAGCTCGTCCTCCAGCTGGCCCGGGCCCCACCCGGCGTACCCGGCGAAGATTCTCAGGGAACCCAGGGCGGACGCGAGGAGTTCCGGCGGAGCCTCCAGGTCGACGAGGCCGATCGCGCCGTGCACGCGGCGCCAGCCCAGCGGCGCCCGTTCCACGGAGTTCCCGCCGGGGATCACCGCGACGCCGAGCGCCGAGTCCAGGGAGACCGGGCCGCCCTGGAAGACGACGCCGGGCTCGCCCGCGAGGCCCGCCCAGCCCTCCAGGATGTCGCCGACGTCCACCGGGGTCGGGCGGTTGAGGACCACCCCGAGCGAGCCCTCCTCGTCGTGGTCGAGGAGCAGCACCACAGCGCGGTCGAAGTTCGGGTCCGCCAGGGCGGGCGTGGCCACGAGCAGCCGCCCTGTGAGCGAGGACACCTCGGTCATGCCAGACATGATCCCGCATCTTGCCCGTCGGCGGGGAGTCAATCCCCGTACGCACAGGAATGCAGCTCAGGGCGCACTGGTGCGGCCCCCGCGCACAAGCGCCGCCACGCCCGTAACGGTGACCCCTCGTGCCCGACGGTGAACGGTTCGTGTTGTGGCAAAGCTATGACGACTGCACGGGCACTTGGGCTTACTGAAGGGGGGTAGGCGGCCATTACGCTAGCTCTTCGGCTCACGCCTCACCGGCCTACGCCTCATCGGCTCCTGTCTGCCGACACCCACTGTCCGACTCCACGGAACGCGAGATTCATGACCGTCAACGGCCCTGAAGACGTACTGCTTGTCCACGGCGGCACCCCGCTGGAGGGCGAGATCCGTGTCCGCGGTGCGAAGAACCTCGTGCCGAAGGCCATGGTCGCCGCGCTGCTGGGCAGCGCGCCGAGCCGGCTGCGCAATGTTCCCGACATCCGCGACGTCCGTGTCGTACGCGGGCTGCTGCAGCTGCACGGGGTGACGGTCCGTCCGGGAGAGGAGCCGGGCGAGCTGGTCATGGACCCGTCGCACGTGGAGAGCGCGAACGTCGCGGACATCGACGCGCACGCGGGGTCGAGCCGGATTCCGATCCTGTTCTGCGGTCCGCTGCTGCACCGGCTGGGCCACGCGTTCATCCCGGGCCTGGGCGGCTGTGACATCGGCGGCCGGCCGATCGACTTCCACTTCGAGGTGCTGCGGCAGTTCGGCGCGAAGATCGAGAAGCGGGCGGACGGCCAGTATCTGGAGGCTCCGCAGCGGCTGCGCGGCACGAAGATCCGGCTGCCGTACCCGTCGGTGGGTGCCACCGAGCAGGTGCTGCTGACCGCCGTACTCGCCGAGGGCGTCACCGAGCTCTCGAACGCGGCCGTCGAGCCCGAGATCGAGGACCTCATCTGCGTGCTGCAGAAGATGGGCGCCATCATCGCGATGGACACCGACCGCACGATCCGTGTCACCGGTGTCGACTCGCTCGGCGGCTACACCCACCGCGCGCTCCCGGACCGTCTGGAGGCCGCCTCCTGGGCGTCGGCGGCGCTGGCGACCGAGGGCAACATCTACGTCCGCGGGGCGCAGCAGCGCTCGATGATGACGTTCCTGAACACCTACCGGAAGGTCGGCGGCGCCTTCGAGATCGACGACGACGGCATCCGCTTCTGGCACCCCGGCGGCCTGCTGAAGTCGATCGCCCTGGAGACCGACGTCCACCCCGGCTTCCAGACCGACTGGCAGCAGCCCCTGGTGGTGGCCCTGACGCAGGCGACCGGGCTCTCGATCATCCACGAGACGGTGTACGAGTCGCGGCTGGGCTTCACTTCGGCGCTCAACCAGATGGGCGCCCACATCCAGCTCTACCGCGAGTGCCTCGGCGGCTCCGACTGCCGCTTCGGCCAGCGCAACTTCCTGCACTCCGCGGTCGTCTCCGGCCCCACCAAGCTCCAGGGCGCCGACCTGGTCATCCCCGACCTCCGGGGCGGCTTCTCGTACCTCATCGCCGCCCTCGCGGCCCAGGGCACGTCCCGTGTCCACGGCATCGAGCTGATCAACCGGGGTTACGAGAACTTCATGGAGAAGCTGGTCGAGCTGGGCGCCAAGGTCGAGCTGCCGGGGAAAGCGCTCGGCTAGATCGTCCGGCCCGGCCGGCGTTCGAGGCCACGTGTCAACGCGACAACGATGGGGCGGCACCCGGAGTCCGGGTGCCGCCCCATCGCGTTACCTACGTGCCGTACACCGTCCCGTGAGGTGTGGACGGCAAGGTCACTTGCCCTTGGCGGCTTCCTTGAGCTTGCTGCCCGCCGAGACCTTGACGCTGTAGCCGGCCGGGATCTGGATCGGGTCGCCGGTCTGCGGGTTGCGCGCGGTGCGAGCGGCACGGTGGGTGCGCTCGAAGGTCAGGAAGCCGGGGATGGTGACCTTCTCGTCCCCCTTGGCGACGATCTCGCCGACGGTCTCGGCGAACGCGGCCAGCACGGCGTCGGCGTCCTTGCGGGTCACCTCGGCGCGGTCGGCCAGCGCGGCCACCAGCTCACTGCGGTTCATGTTGTTACTCCCGTGTTCTTCTTGCCGTTGGGGCGTGCCACGCGGCGGAGCCGCATGTTGGGCACAGCGAAGCCGATGCTGCCAGGGACCTCGGTGAGTCCCCGGACCCGGGTCCGTCGTCAGACCCTCGCGCCCAGAGACGCATCCTGCACTCACCTGCGGCGGGAAAGCCAATCCGGCACCCGTGGGGGTCACACGAACACCCTTGGGAGCCACACGGAGAGTGCCACCGCATCGGTGTGGTGACGCTCCGTCCGTTCCCCGGCGACGGGCCGCAGGGGCCCGGGCCCTGGCGGGCCCAGGCCTGGCCGCCACCCTAGAGGGCGGCCAGGGGCCCCAGGTTCCGCGACGCGCCGGGTTCGGGCGGTCGTGGCGACGGTCACAGAGGCCGCCACGGAGACTCACAGAGACGGCACGAAGTCCGTCGGGCGTGTCCGACAGCCGTGTCCGACAGGCGACCGACGGCGTGTCCGACGGAAGCGTCGGACGTGTCAGACGGACGTGCTCTCCGTCGCCGCCTTCGCCGCGTTGCGCACCGCGTCGGCCACCGCTCCCGCGACCTTGTCGTTGAAGACGCTGGGGATGATGTAGTTCGCGTTGAGCTCGTCCTCGGTCACGACGTCCGCGAGGGCGGTCGCGGCGGCGAGCATCATCTCGGTGTTGACGGTGCGGGACTGGGCGTCCAGGAGGCCGCGGAAGACGCCCGGGAAGACCAGCACGTTGTTGATCTGGTTCGGGAAGTCGGAGCGGCCGGTGGCCACGACTGCGGCCGTCTGGCGGGCGATCGCGGGGTCGACCTCGGGGTCGGGGTTCGCGAGCGCGAACACGATGGCGTCGTCGGCCATGGCGGCCACGTCGTCGCCGTCGATCACGTTGGGCGCCGAGACACCGATGAACACGTCGGCGCCGCGCACGGCCTCCTTCAGCGTGCCCTTGAGGCCCTCGGGGTTGGTGTTGTTCGCGATCCAGCACAGCGGCGAATCCGGGGCGGCGCTCACGAGGTCCTCGCGGTCCGCGTGGACGACACCGTGGATGTCGGCGACGACGGCGTTCTTCACGCCCGCCGCGATGAGCAGCTTGAGGATGGCCGTACCGGCCGCGCCCGCGCCCGACATGACGACCCGGATGTCTCCGATCGCCTTGCCTGCGACGCGAAGTGCGTTGGTGAGGGCGGCGAGGACGACGATCGCGGTGCCGTGCTGGTCGTCGTGGAAGACGGGGATGTCGAGGGCCTCGCGCAGCCGGGCCTCGATCTCGAAGCAGCGGGGCGCGGAGATGTCCTCCAGGTTGATGCCCGCGAAGCCGGGGGCGATGGCCTTGACGATCTCGACGATCGCGTCGGTGTCCTGGGTGTCCAGGCAGAGCGGCCAGGCGTCGATGCCTGCGAACCGCTTGAAGAGGGCCGCCTTGCCCTCCATGACGGGCAGCGCGGCCTTGGGCCCGATGTTGCCGAGGCCCAGCACCGCCGAGCCGTCCGTCACGACCGCAACGGAGTTGCGTTTGATGGTGAGGCGGCGGGCGTCCTCGGGGTTCTCGGCGATCGCCATGCAGACGCGGGCCACACCCGGCGTGTAGACCATGGACAGGTCGTCACGGTTGCGGATGGGGTGCTTCGACGCCATCTCGATCTTGCCGCCGAGGTGCATCAGGAACGTACGGTCGGAGACCTTGCCCAGCGTGACGCCCTCGATGGTGCGCAGCTGCTCGACGATCTCTTCGGCGTGCGCCGTGGAGGTCGCCGCGATGGTGACGTCGATGCGGAGCTTCTCGTGGCCGGAAGCGGTCACGTCGAGGCCGGTCACCGAGCCTCCGTGGGACTCGACGGCCGTGGTGAGCTGGGAGACCGCGGTTCCGCTCGCGGGCACCTCCAGCCGGACCGTCATCGAGTAGGAGACGCTGGGCGCCGTTGCCATGGCCGACTTCCTCTGCTTTCACCGTGTGGCTGGGTTGTGCCGTCCGATCGTCGCACCTACTGCGGAGTACGCGGTAGCCACCCTGGATTGTGAACGTTTTGTTCGCCGGTCAGCCATACGCCGAGCCGACGAAAGAGGCCCACGCCACCTCTCCGGTGACGTGGGCCTCTCACACGTTCAGTGGCACCGGCCCGCCATGCTCGCCTCGCGGCAAGTGGTCGCTCGTAGCGACGAAGGTTGGGCCCGGGGGCTTGGATCGGGCCGGTGCCACACCCAGGCTAACAAACAGATCCCGTAAGGCCATTCCCGTACCAGGAGTTCATTTCCCGGCCCGCGTTCGGTCCCGATTTCAGTCCCGATTTCAGTCCGCCGTTCATCCGGCGGCGGGTGCAAGATCCCTTCAGTCCCGCAGAAGGTCCGGCACCCCCTGCGCGTCCGGCTCGTCCCGCTCCCCCGATACGACGGTGAGCTGCTGGGTCGCCCGGGTGAGCGCCACGTACAGCACCCGCAGCCCCGCGGGGCTCTCGTCGGCGATCTCGGCGGGCGACACGACGACCGTGGCGTCGTACTCCAGTCCCTTCGCCTCCAGGCTGCCCAGCGCCACCACCCGGTCTCCGAGCCCGGCGAGCCAGCGCCTGGCCTCCGCCCGGCGGTTCATGGCGACGACGACGCCGACCGTGCCGTCGACGAGGTCCAGCAGCCGTGCGGCCTCGGCCCTGACGGTCTGGGCGAGCGAGTCGCGTACGACAGTGCTGTGTCGATTGTTCGTTGTCACAAAACGCGGCTCGACCCCCGTGGAGCGCACCGCGGACGGGGACTCGGAGCCGGGCATGGCGAGGGCGAGGACCTTGGCGGCGAGTTCGGCGATCTCGGCGGGGTTGCGGTAGTTGACGGTGAGGGTGAAGCGGCGGCGGGGGCGGGTGCCGAGAGCCTCGTCACGGGCATCGGCCGCCTCGTCCGGGTCGGACCAGGAGGACTGGGCGGGGTCGCCGACCACGGTCCACGTGGCATGCCGTCCCCGGCGCCCGACCATGCGCCACTGCATCGGCGTCAGGTCCTGGGCCTCATCGACGATGACGTGCGCGTACTCGGTACGCTCCTGCGCCAGCCGCTCGGCCCGCTCACGCTGCGACTCCTCGCGTACGGGCATGAGCTCCTCAAGGCCGGTGAGATGGTCGAGCGGGTCGAGCTCCCGCTTCTTCCGAGGCCTGGCAGGCACGCCGAGGATGGCCTGGAGCTCGTCGAGCATGGCCACGTCGTGGACGGACAGCCCGTCGCGCCGCAGGGACCGCGCGACCCGCCGTACCTCGCCCGGGTTGAGGATCCGCCGGGCCCAGCGCCCCAGCCGCTTCTCGTCGGCCATGGCCTCCAGTACGGCGGCCGGGGTCAGCTCGGGCCACCAGACGTCGAGGAACTCGACGAAGCCGTCCTCGCCCGTGATGTCCTCGTCGAACGACGACCGCAGCTCGGCGGCCAGCTCCGGGTCGGTGTGCCGGGTGCCCGCGCCGGACTTCTCCCACAGCGCGTCGAGGAGCAGCTTGCGGGCGCGGGGGCGGAGGAGGTTCACGGGGGCGGTACCGCTGAGCGCGGTGCGGCGAATCCGCTCCAGCTCCTCGGCCTCCAGTTCCAGGCGACGGCCGAAGGCGACCACGCGCAGGCGGGTGGGCGGACCGGCGGGAGCCGGGAGCCGCGCGTCGGCGGGGGTGTCCTCGCCGAAGGCCAGTTGCTGTCCGGCACGACCGCCCGGGTGCGCGCCCTGAGCCACGTCGGTCGTGTCGGTTGCTCCGGTCACGTCAGTCACGTCATTCGCGTCGCCGTTCCGCGCGGGGCGCGAGGGCGCCGCGCCCCGCCCGTCGGCGCCTGCCGGCGCCGGCTCCAGCGCCCCCCGCGCCGCCTTCCGCAGCACCTTGAGCATGCGGTACGAGCCCTTCGCCCGGGCCACGGACGGGGAGTCGTACAGCGTCGCCTCGGCGCCGACCGTGTCCCGGGCGAGTGAGCCGATCGCGCGGATGGCGACCTGGCCCTCCTCGCCGAGGGACGGCAGCACGCCCTCCGTGTACGCCACGAGCAGCGGGGTCGGCGAGACGATCAGGATGCCGCCCGCGTACCGGCGCCGGTCCTGGTAGAGCAGGTACGCGGCCCGGTGCAGGGCCACGGCCGTCTTGCCCGTGCCGGGGCCGCCCTCCACGTACGTCACCGAGGCGGCGGGGGCCCGGATCACCAGGTCCTGCTCCGCCTGGATCGACGCCACGATGTCCCGCATGGTGTGGCTGCGGGCCTGCCCGAGGGCGGCCATCAGCGCGCCGTCACCGATGGCGGGCAGCTCACGGCCGTCGAGGAATGCCTTCAGCTCGGGCCGCATGAGGTCGTCCTCGACGCCGAGCACCCGGCGCCCCTTGGAGCGGATCACGCGCCGCCGTACGACACGCCCCGGGTCGACGGGCGTGGACCGGTAGAACGGCGCGGCGGCGGGCGCCCGCCAGTCGATGACGAGAGGCGCGTAGTCCGCGTCCAGAACACCGATACGGCCGATGTGCAGCGTCTCCGCGATGTCGGCCGTGTTGTCGGCACGCACCGCGCCCTCCGAGGGCTCGACCGCCGTATAGGCGCCGTCGGGCCCCTTCTTGCCGTCCTTGCCGGGCAGCAGGTCGATCCGGCCGAAGAGGAAGTCCTCGAACTCGTTGTTCAGCCGGTTCAGGTGGACGCCCGCCCGGAAGACCTGGGCGTCCCGTTCGGCGAGGGCGCCGGGGGTGCCGACCTGGCCGCGCTTGGCGGCGTCGTTCATCAGGAACTCGGCCTCGTGGATCTTCTCCTCAAGACGCTGGTACACCCGGTCCAGGTGTTCCTGTTCGCCGCTGATCTCTCGGTCTCGTACGGAGTCGTGGACCGAGCCGAACGCGGATTCCTGCTGAACCTGAGCGGCCACCGGGCCCCCTTCTGACGTGCTGGGCAGCCGTCAACCGTACGCGAAGGGGGCCCCGGAGGCCACAGAGTCGCCGACAAGGGATCATCTGCCCCGGGCGAACACGTAGCGTTTCTGACTGGCTCAGTGCCCCTGGGTCTTGCGCGGGGTGTGAGCCAATCGCCTTCGTGCCCTGGTACTGGACGGCAGGAGCCGTCAGCCCTCGTGACACGTCCCTCCGGACGCTGGTCGGCCAGGTCTCACAACCTCAGCGAGGAGGGTGCCCGACGCCGCCTGGGCGCCGGGCATGCACGTGACACTGTGCCACGGGGTCACTACGGAAAGCCAATCCGACCAGTGGGGCTATATGGCGACCTCGACGAGCTTCTTCCCCTCGAAGGTCATGACCTCGAAGTGGTCGATGTCGCTCGGGTCCATGGCGACCCCGCCGTGCACGTAGAGCGGGTTCCTCGCCTGCTCGGTGGTGGCGTTCTCGATGCCGTAGCCCCAGTTCGGGACCGCCCAGGTGGTCGCCGTCTCGCGCTCGCCGCTCTTGGCCACGGCGATGAGCGAGCACTTCTCGGGGCCCGTGACGTTCTTGAGCTCCAGGACGGCGTGGGTGCCCCAGTCCTTGGCCTCCATGGCGACGGTGGCGCTGACCTTGGTGGACGCGTCCGTGGCCTCGACCTTTTCGGACATCACCATGAAGGCGTCCTTGGCCGGGCTGGCGACATCCTGGCCTCCGCCCCCGCCCGAGTCGCCGCCGCTCGTGGTCGCGTACACGGCGGTCGGACCGGCCACGATCGCCGCGATACCGGCCGCCAGCCCGAAGAAGCTCCGCCGGCTCCGCTTGGCCCGGTGCTCGACGACCTCGCCGACGAGCCGATCCGCGAGCCGCGGACTGGGCTTGGCCGCCAGCGACTCGCCGATGGCCGGGCTGCCCTGGGAACTGGGCAGGTCCGCGAGCGCGGCCAGCATCGGTTCCATTCCGGCCAGCTCGTCCAGCTGCTGGCCGCACCATTCACAGGTGGCGAGGTGCGCCTCGAACTGGCTGGCCTCGGCGTCGTCCAGTATCCCGAGGGCGTACGCGCCCACGGTCTCGTGGATGTCGCCGGGGCCGCCCTGTTGGACACCCCGCATCGATCCGGGTCCGCCGGTTCCGGACCCTCCGGTTCCGTACCCCCCGTACGTGTTCATGCCGTCACCCCACGCTCTTCGAGAGCCAGCTTCATGGACCGCAGGGCGTAAAACACCCGTGAGCGCACCGTGCCGCTGGGGATGCCGAGCGTCTCGGCCGCCTCATTGACCGTACGCCCTTTGAAGTACGTCTCGACCAGAACCTCCCGGTGAGCAGGGGTCAGGTCGTCCAGCGCATCCGAGAGTGTCATCAGCCACAACGCCTTGTCGATCTCGTCCTCCGCGGGGATGACCTCCAGCGGCGACGGGTCGACCTCCTGCGGCCGGGCCTGCCGACTGCGGTGGCCGTCGATGACGATGCGGCGCGCGACCGTCACCAGCCAGGGGCGTACCGATCCGGTCGCTCGATTGAGCTGACCGGCGTTCTTCCAGGCACGGATGAGCGTTTCCTGTACGACGTCCTCGGCGCGTTGCCGGTCCCCCGCGACCAGACGCAGCACATACGCAAGCAACGGTCCCGCGTGCTCACGGTAAAGCGCGCGCATCAGCTCCTCATCAGGCTCTGAGGGCTGTGACGCGCGATGTCGGGCCCTGTGCGGGCGTTCATCGGCCACAGCGGAATCCTTGCGCACGGCTACCTCCGGTGTCCGGGGGTTCCCCCAGTCGGTCGCTCATCACGAGGTACGTAGGTAACCAGGTGTGTGTTCAAAGAGGCGCCACAACTTTCTTGATCGGGGTGTGACCGAGGGGACACTGGGGGAACGCCAGGGGGACAAGACCACGCATTTCCGCTGCAATGCCAGTACGAATAGGGGGACTTTGTGAAGAGATGAATCCCATGATGTGAAACACGACACGTGTAACTCGCGGCGGGGGCGGGGGAGTTGTCCAACTGCCGGAATGCGGGCGGAAGTTGGGCAAGTGGGGGGAAAGGGTGGGCGGCTTGGCGGAAGGGGGGCGTGTTTCGCCCTCGCCGCCCTTACCAGGGGGTGCCGGGGTACTGGGGGTACTGGGGGTACTGGGGTTGTCGGGGAAGCCGGGCTGAGCCGGGCTGAGCCGGGCTGAGCCCTACACCCGCGCCAACGCCGCCCGGCGCCGGTGCCGGGCCACCCGCTCGCGGTTGCCGCACACCTCACTGGAGCACCAGCGCCGACGGCGCCCCCGGGAGGTGTCGAGGTACACGATGGAGCAGCTGTCCCCCTCGCACTCCCGGAGGCTCCCGCAGGCGACCGGGTCGGTCAGCAACTCCACGGTGTCGCGGGCGATGACGGCCAGGAGGGCGGCAACGCCGGGCGCTCCGTCCAGGACACGGACGAGCGAGCCCTCGGCGGTACGCACGGCACGCGGCGCCGGAGTCGCGGTCCGTGCGAGCTCGTTGACCCGGGCCAGGGAGATGTCGAACGGCCGGGAGTCGAGGCCTGGTTCGCTGCGGACCAACTGCCCGATATGACCGCGGAGTTCGCGGAAGCCCACGAGCCACGAGGCGTCCACGTCCGCGTCTCCGCCCGCCGGCGGCGTACCCTCCGGCACCAGCCCCGCCCCGACGACCCACGCCCACAACCGCTCCGCCGAGTAGAGCTGTTCGTCGGGATGCGCGGTCGCGAGAAGGTCCAGACAGAGCCGCCCGCAGTCGAACCGCGGCTCGTATCCGGGGGCGTACGCAGAGGAGACCGTGCCCGATGCCATGTGCCTGTCACCGCCTTGGGGTCACCCCGTGAGGGGGGTCGGTGAGGTACCGGTGAACGCTGCCAGAGGTCTTGTACCCCCTACAGTGCCCCGCCGCACGTACGCCCGGAACCCTCGTACCGCCCCAGCCCCTGCCGCACCCCGCCCGGACGCCCGCGCCGTGCTCCTGACGGCGGTGCCGCCGTCTGCGGGTGTGGGCGGCCTGCACGGTGGCCGCAGGCGTCGGCGTACTCAGATGACCGTCAGTCGTACGTCCTCGTACTCAGACATCGGAGTACTTCGCGTCGGCCGCCGGATCCAGGGCGAGCCGGTAGCCCCGCTTGACGACCGTCTGGATCAGCTTCGGCGCGCCGAGTGCCGTACGCAGCCGGGCCATCGCGGTCTCCACGGCGTGCTCGTCCCGCCCGGCGCCCGGCAGCGCGCGGAGCAGCTCGGCCCGGGCGACCACCCACCCGGGCCGACGGGACAGGGCACGCAGCAGGGACATCCCGGCGGGCGGTACGGGCCGCAGCGCCCCGTCCACCAGCACCGCGTGTCCGCGGATCTCCACCTGGTGCCCGGCGATGGGCAGCGTACGGGCGCGGCCGGGGAGTTCCTGGCAGAGGAGCTGCACGAGAGGGCCGAGCCGGAAGCGGTCGGGCTGGACCGTGTCGACACCCCGGGCCTGGAGGGGCAGAGCGGTGACCGGCCCGACACAGGCAGGCAACACGTCATGGTTGAGCGCTTCGAGCAGTTCCGGCAGCAGCCCGCGGTCCTCCGCCCGCGACAGCAGCGAGGCCGCCGCCGGTGCGCTGGTGAAGGTGAGCGCGTCCAGGCCCCGCGCGACCGTGACGTCGAGCAGCCGGTCGACGGGCGCGATGTCCTCCGGGGGCATCCAGCGGTAGACGGGGACGCCCACGACCTCCCCTCCCCCGGCCCGCAGGGCCTCGACGAAGCCGGGCAGGGGTTCGCCGTGCAGCTGTACGGCGACACGGCGGCCGTCGACCCCTTCCTCCAGCAGCCGGTCGAGCACCTCGGCCATGGATTCGGAGGAGGGCGACCAGTGCTCGGTCAGCCCGGCGGCCCGGATCGCGCCCTTCACCTTGGGCCCGCGCGCGAGGAGTTCGGCCCCGCGCAGCCGGTCCAGCAGATCCTCGCCCAGTCCCCACCCGTCCGCGGCCTCCACCCAGCCCCGGAAGCCGATGGCGGTGGTGGCCACCACGATGTCCGGGGGCTGGTGGAGGAGCTCCTTGGTGGCGGCGAGCAGTTCGCTGTCGTCGGAGAGCGGCACGATGCGCAGAGCGGGCGCATGAAGGACGGACGCGCCGCGCCGCTGGAGCAGAGCCCCCAGCTCATCGGCCCGTCGCGCGGCCGTCACGCCCACGGTGAACCCCGCAAGGGGACCGTGGTCTGGTCGCTGCTGTTCGTCGTACATGTCTCGTCCCGCGGTCGAGTCGGTGCACTTACCACTTACGTGCCGAACCGAGCCTGTCAACGGCGCGTGACAGGCTCAGTTCGGCTTGATGTCGACGGTGTTACGTCACACCTCGGCGTAGCTGAGCTGCGGTTTCGCCTCCGTGGTCGCCGTGGCCTGGGCCTGAGCGCCGACCGCCGGGCGGCGAAGGTATACGGCCCAGGTGACCGCGAAGCACACTGCGTAGTAGCAGAGGAAGGCGACGAAGGCGCCGGTGCCGGAGCCGACGGAGAGGAACGACTGCCGCAGCGAGAGGTTGATACCGAGGCCGCCGAGGGCACCGACCGCTCCGATGAGCGACATGGAGGCGCCGGACAGCCGCCGGGCGTAGACGGCCGCCTCTTCACCGGCCAGTCCCTTCGCCGCGGCCTTGGCGCGGAAGATACCGGGGATCATCTTGTACGTGGAGCCGTTGCCCACGCCGGTGAGGATGAAGAGCGCGATGAACCCGGCGATGAACAGCGGCAGCGATTCCTGTACGGACGCGGTGACGATGACCCCGGTCGCGACGGCCATCAGCGCGAAGTTCCACAGGGTGACCTTGGCCCCGCCGATCCGGTCGGCGAGCTGGCCGCCGACAGGGCGGATCAGCGAGCCCAGCAGCGGGCCGATGAAGGTGAGCGAGGCGGCCTGCAGCGGCGTACGGCCGAACTGGTTCTGCAGCACGAGGCCGAAGGCGAAGCTGTAGCCGATGAACGAGCCGAAGGTGCCGATGTAGAGGAAGGACATGATCCAGGTGTGCCCTTCCCGCAGGGCCTCCTTGGCCGCGCCGGTGTCGTTGCGCACCGGCCCGAGGTTGTCCATGTGCCGGGCGCTCAGCACGGTCGCGACGACAATGAACGGCACGTAGAGGGAGAGCAGCACACGCGGGTGCCCGGCCCCGACCACACCGATGACCAGCAGGCCCAGCAGTTGGACCACGGCGACGCCGATGTTGCCGCCGCCCGCGTTCATGCCGAGGGCCCAGCCCTTGAGGCGCAGCGGGTAGAAGTTGTTGATGTTGGTCATGGAGGAGGCGAAGTTCGCCCCGCCCACGCCGGTGAGGATCGCGACCACCATGAAGGTCGTGTACGAGGTGCCGGGCTCCATGACGACCAGCAGCGCCGTCGTCGGCACCAGCAGCAGACCCGCGCTGAAGATGGTCCAGTTCCGGCCACCGAACCGGGCCACGGCGAAGCCGTACGGCACCCGCAGCGCCGCGCCCACCAGCGAGGCCATGGCGACGAGGAAGAACTTCCCCGCGGGGTCGATGCCGTACTCCGGCCCCATGAAGAGGGCCAGCACGGAGTACATACTCCAGATCGAGAACCCGATGTGCTCGGAGATCACCGAGAAGATCAGATTCCGTCGCGCGACCTTCGCGCCTGTCTTGTTCCAGAAGGCCTCGTTCTCCGGATCCCACTCCTCGATCCAGCGGCCTCCCCTGCTGCTCGGTGCGGGGGCCGTACCAGGGGCTGTCATGACGCCTCCACGTTCTCCGGGGCTCGGGTGTCGTACTCGGGGGATGTCCGTGAGGGGGTGATGAGTCCCGAAGGTAGGGAGGGCGCGTTTCCTGCCTGTGGCTGTGGGTGACCGGATTGGAACGTTGCTCTCACGAGCGGGCGGGGGCGTCGGTGAGGACGAGCCCCGGGGGGCGGGGCGGCGACCGGGGCGGGCGGCTCTGGCTCGGATTCCGGGTGGGTGCGTACGAGGGTACGAGAGGGCGAGGTCAGGGGGGTGCGGCGTGCGTCACGGTCCGGGCGGGGGCGGGGCGGGGGCTCTACGGGCGGGGCGGGTGGCGCACGTCACGCTCCGCGAGGGGGCGGGGCGGGCGGCGGGCTCGGGAACTCTACGGGCGGGGGCGGGGGCGGGGGCGGCGCGGGAGCTCTACGGGCGTCGGCGCAGGAGCTCTTTACGGCCGAGCGTGAGGCCGACGCGGGAACTCCACGGCCGGGCGGACTGGTTCCGGACACCACCCTGCACGCCGGAACCGGCCGGGCCGACCCTCACCTCTGCCGTAGAGGTCCCGCACTGGCCTCACCAGCCCACGCCTACCTGCGCCGTCTACCGCCTACCGCCTGGACCAGGTCGGTCGAGGGCGAGCGGTGGAGGTGTCCCTTGGTCCCCACGGCTCGTGAGTACGTCGGAGAACCGGTCCAGCGCCATGGCTCGGCTCTGCCGGAGGCCGAGGATGGAGACGCCGTCGATCGTCCCGCTCGTGGGCGCGGCCGAAGAAGGCCGCCGACTTGGGAGCGCGTGTCATGCTGCCGCCCGCCGACGCCCCACCCTCGGACCGCCCACCTCGAACCACATGAGCTTGCCGGCTCCTCGCCCTCGGGCGTCCCTGCCAAGCGGCCGGCCGCCCCACACGTCCGCCCACTGCTGCACAAGGAGCAGCCCGCGCCCGCCGACCGCATCCGCCGGGGCGAGCGACGGCGCACCGGCGGCCGAGGGATCATCGAAAGGCAGCGGGATGTACGGATTGCCGTCCATCACGAACACCCTCAGACGCTCTTCACCGAGCGCGCGGAGCCGCAGGGAGACGGGCCCCTTCGCGTGCCGGTACGCGTTCGTGACGAGCTCCGACGTCAACAGCTCGGTGACGTCGAGGAGTTCCTCCATACCGTGGCTGGTGAGCGCCGCCCGTACGGTCATACGGGCGACGCGTGGAGCACGGGGGTCGTGGGGCAGGCGGAGGACGTAGCACCAGGACTCGGACGAGCCGACGTCAGGCAGAGAGTGGTCGGGCGGGGATACGGTGCCATGAACAGCTCCGGGAGGAGAGGGACTTGGGCTCACCCAACTGCGGTGCCGAGCGGCGGCAATGCCTGGCTTGGTGCGCTTCCGGCTTATGGGCGGGAGCAGTTGAGCGGTACGTGAACACCGTAGAGCAGACGGTTAGATGCATCTAACTAAACGACATGAAAGCATCCATGCTTCCCTCGTGTGAGGGACACGCTCGCCACATCGCGGTCTGAAGGGAGATGCCTTGCCGCCCACCAGTAGTCCCACGCTGCGCCAGCGGAGACTGGGCGCCGAGCTGCGCAAGCTCCGCGAGCGGGCAGGACTCACGGCCACTGGCGCCGCCACGCTGCTCGGTGTCAATCAGGCACGCGTCAGCATGATCGAGACTGGCCGCACCCCCATCAGCGCCGACCGTGTGCGCTCCACGGCGCGGACCTACGACTGCTCCGACGAGGCATACGTCGACGCACTGGCGGCGATGACCGGGCGACGCGCACGTGGCTGGTGGGAGGAGTACCGCGAACCCCTGCCCGCCGCGCTGGTCGACGTGGCCGAACTGGAGCACCACGCTGTGGCGTTGCGCGTGGCACTGGTAATCCACATCCCGGCACTACTACAGACCACTGATCACGCCCGCGCCCTCTTCCGGGCAGTGGTACCGCCCATGCGGCAGTACGAGATCGAGCACCGCCTCACGTATCGCATCAAGCGACAGGGCATTCTGCACCGCGAGCACCCTCCCCCGTACACGGCGATCATCCACGAGACGGCCCTCCGCATGGGTTTCGGCGGCTCCGACGTCAGCCGCGGTCAGCTCAAGCACTTGCTTGAGCTGAGCGAACTGCCCCATGTCACCGTCAGGGTGATCCCCTTCGGGACGGAATACTTCCCCAGCACAGGCCAGTCCTTCGACTACGTCGAGGGTCGTGTCGCACAGCTCGACACCGTCTCACTGGATACGCATCACGGAGGCTGCGAATTCCTCGACGCGGAGGCACTGTTGAGTAAGTACCGTTCCGTGCTGGATCACATGGAGTCCTGCGCCCTCGGCCCCACCGAGTCACGCGGCTTCATCCACAACCTCATCCAGGACACCTGAGAGAGACCGAGCGTGCACCCCATCCACTGGCAGAAGTCCACGTACAGCGGCGACAGCACGAACTGCGTCTACGTCGCCGCCCCCACCGGAGCCGTGATCCGCCTCCGCGAAAGTGACGAACCTGACGTCATCCTCACGACCACCCAGGCCCTCCTCCACTCCCTGATACGCGCACTCAAGTCCGCCCCGCAGCCACCCCGGCACTGACCAATTGGCAGTTTTGGACCACCTGATTACGCAGCATCAGCCCAGCCCAAAGGGGCGGCCCCACCCCCCGGTGACCCAAACCCGCCAATCACCACGTCACGCCTCCTCCACTACCGCGAGCGGGTTCTCGAAGCCGACCGTCCCTGCGATCTGGCACAGGACCGCGCGACACTCCTCCCGGCGAGCCACCGCTGCGGTATTGAGCATGAGGACAGCCAGACGCCTGCAGTCCGGGTGGGGCAGATGAGCGCAGGCATGGAGGAGGGACTGCTGCGGGAGGCCTGTGTCGGCTGAAGGCGTCCGCACAGTCTCGCTGAACGTGGCCGGACCACAGGGAGGTTCACGGAACTCGATGTGCGTGTGCCCCTGAGCACCGGTCACCGCACGGGCAGCCGTCACGCCCCACGGGGCAACTGCCGTGTCGGTCTGTCCTGGCCGATCTTCCCGTCGAACGGCTGTGCCTTGTAAGTTCACGTATGCATACGGCTGTTGATGGTGGCGTGGGTGTGACGGGGGTTGCAGCATGGCGGGGTATCGGCCGCGGGACTGGCATGTACTGGACCTGGACAAGGACCCCACCCCCGGTGACCCGGACCGGGTCAAGCTGCTGGCCAAGCACCTGCACGACTTCGCCGACGACGTCTCCGAGGCGCTGCGCCTGGTCAAGGGGATGGCCGGGGAGGACGCGGTCCTGGAGTGGGCGGGCAAGTCGGCGGAGGTGTTCAAGGACGAGTTCTCCGGCGTCCCGAAGAACCTGAAGAAGCTCAAGACCTCCTACGAGCTGTGCGGGGACGCGCTCGCGGACTTCTGGCCCAAGCTGGAACGGGCCCAGGCCCTGGCCGACAAGGCCCTGGCCAAGGCCCGCGAGGCGCAGAGCGACCTGTCCTCCGCCCAGTCCCGGCTGTCCTCGGCCGACTCCTGGGTCACCCGCGCCGGCAAGGAAGCCGACAAGTACAAGGCCGACCCCACCGGCAGCAAAAGCACCGACAAGCCGGATGAGGCGAAGGTGCGGGCCGCCACCCGGGACGTGCAGAACGCCAAGTCGGCCCAGTCCAGTGCCCAGTCGGACGTCACCACCGCGCAGAACGCGCTGGACGCGGCGAAGAAGATGGCCGCGGACGCGCGCACGATGCGCGAGGACGCGGCCCGGGACGCCAAAACCAAGATCGACGAGGCCTCCGACGCGGGCATCCAGAACCGGTCCTGGTGGGAGGACGTCGGCGACTGGTTCTCCGACAACTGGGACACCATCGTCGCGGTCTGCAAGGTCGTCGTCGCCGTCGTCGGCATCATCGCCATGATCATCGGCGGGCCGATCCTGGCCGCCATCGTCCTCATCGCCGCCCTCGTCGTCCTCGCCGACACCCTCTACAAATACTCCAAAGGCCAGGCCTCCCTATGGGACGTGGCATTCGCCGCGCTCGACTGCATCCCCGGCATGAAAGGCCTGACCACCCTCGGCGGCCTCGCGAAGGGCATGAAGGGTCTGGGCGCGATGGGCCTGAGGGGCATGGCCCAGGGCCTGCGCGGGCTGGGCAAGAGCGCCAAGGGAATGCTCGCCGACGGGGCCAAGGGCGCCTACAACCGGCTGAAGAACGTGGTGCGCTCCAAGGGCAGCGACCCGGTCGACATGGCCACCGGCGCAATGTTCCTGCCGCAGACCGATGTCGAGCTCCCGGGCAACTTGCCGTTGGCCTTCACCCGGCGGGTGGCCTCCGACTACCGGTGCGGTTGGTGGTTCGGCCCCACCTGGGCCTCCACCGTCGACCAGCGCCTCGAAGTCGACGAAGTCGGCATCGTCTTCGTCACCGAGGACGGCCTGCTGCTCGCCTACCCCCACCCCGCCGCCCCGCAGACCCCGGTTATGCCGCAGGCCGGTCCCCGCCGGCCGCTGACCCGCCTGGACGACGGCGGATACCGCATCGACGACCCGCTCACCGGTCATGCCCGCCACTTCACCCGCCCCACCGCCGACGGCATCGCGCTGCTGGCCCGCATCTCCGACCGCAACCAGCACACGGTCACCTTCGACTACGACAAGCACGGCACCCCGCTCGCCATCCGCCACTCAGGCGGCTATCACCTCAAACTCACCACCGACGACGGCCGCGTCACCGCCCTGAGCCTGGCCGGGGCGGCCGAGGACGGCTCGGACGTCGTCATCAAGCGGTACGGCTACACCGACGGCAACCTCACCGAGACGATCAACTCCTCCGGCCTGCCACTGAAGTTCACCTACGACGAACGCCTGCGCATCACCTCCTGGACCGACACCAACAACCGCTCCTACGCCTACACCTACGACGAGCGTGACCGCTGTATCGCCGAGGGCGGCGAGGCTGGCCACATCACCATCACCCTCGACTACGACGGCACCGACCCCGCCTGGCCCGACCGCCGCATCACCACCCTCACCACCGCCGAAGGCGCCGTCACCCGCTTCGTCATCAACGACAACAGTCAGGTCACCGCCGAAATCGACCCCCTCGGCGGCACGGTCCGAACGGCGTACGACGACCACCATCACGTCGTGTCCCGGACGGATGAACTCGGTCACACCACGGAACTCGCGCATGACGAGGTCGGTCGTCCCACAGAAGTCACCCGACCGGATGGCGCTGTCTTCCGCTTCGAGTACGGCGCCGAGGGCATGCTCACGGTCATTGGCAGGCCGGACGGCAGCACTTGGCGCCGGGAGTACGACGAGCGCGGGAACTGTACGGCGATGACGGACCCGGTGGGGGCCACCACACGGTTCGCCTACGACGCCGCGGGGTGTGTTACCCGGGTCGTCGACGCCCTCGGCAATACCAGGACAGTGCGCTGTGACGCGGCCGGGCTGCCTGTGGCCACCACCGACCCACTCGGCGCCGCCACCGCCTGGGAACGTGACACCTTCGGCAGGATCGTCACATACGTAGATCCTCTGGGAGAGTCCACTCGCCTGGTCTGGACGACTGAAGGCCGCCTGGCCTGCCGCGTCACATCTGACGGCGCCATCGAGTCCTGGTCGTACGACGGTGAGGGGAATTGCATCAGCCACACCACCCCCACAGGCGCGATCACTCGCTTCGAATACACCCACTTCGACCTTCCATCCGCCCGGACAGGGCCTGATGGAGTGCGCTACGAATTCCTGCACGATCACAGCCTGCGCCTCGTCCAGGTCATCAACCCACAGGGACTGACGTGGACGTACGACCATGACGCCGCCGGCCGACTCGTGTCGGAGAGCGACTTCGACGGCCGGACCCTCACGTACACCCATGACCGCGCCGGACGACTCACCTCGCGCACCAACATGCTCGGACAGACCGTGCACTACGCGTACGACGCCGTCGGCAACCTGGTTCAGAAACGCAGCGACGACCAGATCACACAGTTCACCTACGACCTGAACCGGCAACTGGTCGCGGCGACAGCTCCCGACACGGAGCTCACCCTGCTACGCGACTCCAACGGGCATGTCACGCGCGAGTCGGTCAACGGCCGACACCTGACGTACGAGTACGACCAGTTGGGGCGGGTTTCCCGCCGTACGACTCCTTCCGGGGTTTCGAGCGCATGGACTTATGACGGGGCAGGGAACCGCTCACAGCTCGATGTATCGGGCCGTACAGTGCGTTTGCAGTACGACTGGTCCGGCCTGGAAACGACTCGTCGCATCGGTGAGGACACCGTCTTCACGCAGACGTACGACGGTCTGGGCCGCCTCGCAGAGCAAGAGTTGTCATGCGGCGAAGACCAGCGAATTCGGCGTGGCTATTCATACGCGGTGGACGGCAACCTCGTCGGTATAGAGGATTCCCGTTCCGGAAGCCGCCGATTCGACCTGGACGCAGCGCATCGCGTCACGGCGGTCCACGCCTCCGGCTGGTCCGAGCGCTATGCCTACGACGAGGCAGGCAACCTGACAGCCGCGTCCTGGCCCGACCGGCATTCCGATGAGCAAGCGGCCGGCACCCGTACCTACATCGGGACGAGGGTCACTCGTGCCGGCAACACCCGATACGAATACGACGCTTTGGGCCGGGTCATACTCCGCCATCGGAAACGCCTCTCCTGCAAGCCCGAGACCTGGCACTACACATGGGACTCGGAAAACCGGTTGACGTCTGTCAGAACACCGGACGGTACATGCTGGCGTTACTGCTACGATCCGCTGGGGCGGCGCATCGCCAAGCAGCGCTTGATGCCGGACGGTCTGACCGTTGCCGAGCAGATCGAATTCACCTGGGACGGCGTCACCCTTTGCGAACAGACAACAAGGACACCGTCCTTGCCCCATCTGGTGGCGACGACGTGGGACCACAACGGCCTCCATCCGATTGCGCAGACGGAGCGAATCGTCACAGCGGAGACGCCTCAGGAGGAAATCGACTCCCGGTTCTTCTCGATCATCACGGACCTTGTCGGTACGCCGACGGAACTCATCGAAGAAGGCGGGAATATCGCATGGCATACGCGTGCCACGCTATGGGGCGTTACGGCCTGGAACACTGATGCCTCCGCCTACATCCCTCTCCGTTTTCCGGGCCAGTATTTTGATCCCGAAACAGGTCTGCACTACAACTACTTCCGCCACTACGATCCCGAGACCGCTCGCTATGTCACCCCGGACCCGCTCGGCCTCGCCCCTGCGCCCAACCCGGTCACCTACGTCCCCAACCCCCACACAGGCGTCGATCTCCTCGGGCTCAATCCCTACTACAGTGACATCGCCGCGAACGGCCGGCGGGGCCCCGCTTACGCCGAAGTAACCCCGCAAACACTGGACGACGCGGCCAACGGACTCATTGGAAGCCCACCGGGGCGTGGTTCCCGCTATGCTCCGCCCGGCTTCCAGGGCGGACCCGCCGGTCACTCGCGAGGCCATCTGATCGGCCAGCAGTTCGGCGGCGACGGAAGGGACATGCGGAACATCGTCACTCAGGGAACCGCTCAGAACAACGGGCCCATTTCCACGGCCGAAGACCTCATTGCCGATCATGTCAGATCGACTGGAAACACAGTCATCATGAGCGTGACCCCCGAGTACGCGCATGGGGGAAATGTTCCCAGTCACGTCCTCATCGAAGCTGTAGATGATTTCGGATGGTCGTTCAGCAGCAGGCTTCCCAACCTATGAGAGGGAAATCAACCATGGGTGACAACGATCCCACGGAGGATCTGTACCGTCTCACGACACTGTGTCCCCCTCCGCGGGACCCCACGCCCTCGGCACCCGCGAGGCCGGAGCCAGGAGTGCAGATCCCGGCCAGCTATCGCGAGTTGATCCGCACCTACGGAACCGGCTGCTTCGATGAATTCCTGTGGATCTTTGCGGACGGTGCGCCGAACAGCAATCTTGACATCGTCGATCGCACCGATCAGATGCGGTCCATTTTCCGTGGCAAGGAGCTGAGCAGGCTCAGGGGCATGCTCGATAAATACCACGTCTCTCCCGAGGACCTGGTCCAGTGGGGAGTGACCGACAATGCCGATGTATTGGCATGGATTACCGATGGAGACCCTGACAGCTGGCCTACGGTAATCATCCAAGCCGGTCAGCTCGACGCCACTGTCTCACCGGGCAGCTCCACCACCACCCTGCTGCGTCTACTCACGGGATCGCTGCACGTACCGTTCTTTCCCCATGATTTCCCCAGCAGGCACCCAGAATTCTCCGTCAATCCGTATGCGTGACTGCTCACGACAGGCGTGATGCGTGCTCACGCGATGGGACCGAGTTCGCGTAGGGCGTCGGCGTTCAGCGGTTGACGGCCTGGATCTCCTCCACGACCACATCCTGCTCCGCGCCGAACTCACCGGCCGGCAGGGGCTGCGGCTGGGCGACGCCCGTGCCCGTCCAGGAGATCTCCCAGGTGACCGTGGCGGCGAGCGGGTAGGAGCCGTCGCCGGAGGAGCGGAGGTACTTCACGCCGCAGGGCGGGGTCTGGTCGGACTTGCCCCTGGCGTACGGTTCGCCGATCCGGTCGCCCTGGAGTGCGCACTCGCCGGAGGCCGGGTAGGTCTCCGCGTCCTTCGTGCCCGGGTCGATCCTCAGCGACACCGGTACGGCGGTCGTGGTCGCCTGAATACCCAGCACGGGGACCGACGCCGTGACCGACACCGGCTGGAACTCGGCCGCGTCCAGCCAGGCCCAGGTCGGCAGGTTCACCTTCGTCGTGCCCTCGGGGGCCAGGGTCACCTCGGTGCCAGGGACGCGGATTCTTTCGTAGGCAAGGTGGGCGAGGATCTCGGGGTCGATGGTGTTCTCGATGTTGGCGGGCGGGTCGTCGCCCGTGTCCACCCAGAAGTAGTCCTCAGTGCACGCATCCCAGCCGGGCGGGTAGCTCTTGTTGACGTACGACCCCCAGAAGTAGCCCTCACCGGACTTGTCCCTGTTGAAGTCCTTGTACGGGTTCCCGTTGACGAAGCGATCACGCTGCTTCGCGTCCCACTCGTACCCCGTCGACCCCGCTTCCCATCTCGGCTCCAGTTCGGCCTGGAGCTCCTCCGGTGTGTACGTCGGCGCGTACCAACAAGCGGGCGGGGTCCAGGAGATGGTGGATGTGACAGGTCCTACGGAGTTGCCCTTGCCATTTTTCGATTCATCGAAGTCGACGTCGCCAGCGGTGGCACTGATAGTGCCGCCTTCACCGGGGGTCTCCTCGGTCGGGGTCTCAGCGCCACCACCGACGATCTTGTCGGCCAGGGCAGGAGTGGCGCCCCAGAGCATCGAGCCGACCAGGACGGTCGCTATCAGAACTCTGGAACCGACGGTCAGGGCTGGCACTTCTCGCTCCCCCTCTGCGACTCAAGCTCCTCAACAGTCCAGACGCCCTTGTCGTTCTTGCGCAGTTGGAGACTGTAGAGCACATAGCTGTTCTTGGTGACCGGCGTCTTGTTGATTTCCTTCGTCTTCAAGTACATGTCGAACCCTTTGCCCTGGTCCTCGCAGTACAGCAGCGAGGCGGTGTCGGCGCCGCTCACGTTGACGGATGCGTTGTAGTAGCGGTAGGTGCCGGTCGTGCGTGCCTCTTCCTCGACATACGCCTTGATGTACTGCTCCGTCTGGGCAGCAGCCTCGCCCTCGTAGTAGTAGAGGAACGCCTCGTCCAAGGGGTCCTGGTTGGCGATGGCCATGTCCACCGCCTGGATGGACTGCTCTCGGTCGGCGAGGACCGCGTCCTTGTCCTCGTCACCCGTCTTCTGCCACTCGAAGTTGTACGAGAGGTCCGACGGCAGCTCGATCTTCGGCCGGTCGGCCGCAACCGGCTCTGACGCCGACGCGCTCGGCGAAGCCGACATCCCGTTCCCGGTGTCGGCGCCCACGATCTTGTCGTTCGCGTCGTCCTCGGAGCTGTCGCCGCTCCCGCATGCGGACAGGGACAAGACCGCAGTGGCGGTCAGTGCGATCGCTGTGAGCAGGGTGGGGCGGCGGGTCACGGACAGCTCCTGAGGGTGGGGCGTGGGCCAGATGAGCGGAGACACGTTACCGATGGGGCTCGGGCGGCGCCAAAGAGGGAGTACAGCTCTGCCCAGCCGCCCCAAACATGAACCACACCCCAGTCGCAGGCAAGTGCGTATCGAACACGGTTACGTGGTCAATACATAACCAATTGCCCACCCGCCTCAGTGGCTTCGCCGAGACCCCCCACGCTCCACACCATCCGGCCACAACCGGGGCCTCCGCTTCGCCGCCAGATCCTCCGCCCAGTCGAAGGCGAGGACGCTGGCGGCGACGAGGAGCCAGGCGAAAGCCAGTCGTGCTTGTGGTGCATGTTCTGCCTGTGCCGCCGCCGCATTACGTCGCACGCCGTCCCGCCCTCAGCCCACCGGGCGCCGCTCCCCCGCCCGCTGCCGTGCGTCGTCCCCGCCGGCCGGGAGTCCCACCGCGCCCGTGCGCCTGAGCTTCTGCCAGCGCAGGCGGCCGCCGGTCAGGGCGGTGATCCAGGACTGGAGGAGTACGACGTACATGAGCTGCCGGTAGAGGATCTGCTGGAGCGGGAGGGAGATCAGGTGGGTCATCCGCTCCCGGTCGAGGTGGAAGGCGTAGGCCGCGCAGACCGCCTGGATGGCGAGGACGCCCAGCCAGGCGCCGATCGTCTTCTCGGTCGGGCCGAAGATCAGGCCGTAGAGGAGGAACACGTCGATCAAGGGGGCCAGGAGGGGTGCCACGACCATGAACAGCGACACCAGAGGCAGGCCCACTCGGCCGAAGCGGCCCGACGGCCCCCGTTCGACCAGCGCCCGCCGGTGTTTCCAGATCGCCTGCATGGTGCCGTACGACCAGCGGTAGCGCTGTGACCACAGTTGCTGGACGGACTCCGGGGCCTCGGTCCAGGCGCGGGCGTTCTCCGCGTAGACGACGCGCCAGCCGTCGCGGTGCATGGCCATGGTGATGTCGGTGTCCTCGGCGAGGGTGTCGTCGCTCATGCCGCCGACCCGCTCCAGGGCCGTACGCCGGAACGCTCCGACCGCGCCGGGAATGGTCGGCATGCAGCGCAGGACGTCGTACATACGGCGGTCGAGGTTGAAGCCCATCACGTACTCGATGTGCTGCCAGGCGCCGATGAGTGAATCGCGGTTGCCGACCTTGGCGTTGCCGGCGACCGCACCGACGCCCGGGTCGGCGAAGGGCTGGACCAGTTCGCGGACGGTGGACGGTTCGAAGACGGTGTCGCCGTCCATCATGACGATGATGTCGTGACGGGCGTTGGCGATACCGCGGTTGAGGGCGGCGGGCTTGCCCGCGTTGAGCTGGCGTACGACGCGTACGCCGGGCAGGCCGAGGTCCTCGACGATGCGGGCGGTGCCGTCGCTCGAACCGTCGTCGATGACGAGCACCTCGATGGGGTGGTCGCTCGCCACCAGTGAACGGCACGTCTGCTCGATGCACTTGGCCTCGTTGTACGCCGGGACGAGGACCGACACCGGCTCGGTGACCGGCTCCGGGCCCCAGCGGAAGCCGCGGCGGCGGACCTTGCGGGCGTGTGCGACGGAGAGGATCAGCATCAGCCCGAACCGGGCGATGACGAGGACGCCGATGACGGCAAGGCCGACGACGAGGATGCCCGTCGTGTTCTCCGAGGTCTGCACCGCGTACACCCACGCCCTCCCCTTCCACAGCTCGACGCCGTCGACCCGGGTGTGCGCGCTCGGTGCCTTGAGCGCCTCGGTGAGGGTGGTGAACTGGTAGCCCTTGCCCTGGAGTTGGTCGATGTAGCGGTCGAGCGCGGCCACGGTCTGCGAGCGGTCGCCACCCGAGTCGTGCATCAGCACGACGGCGCCGTCGTCGCCCTTGGGTGTGGAGCGCCGGATGATCTCGTCGGCGCCGGGCCTGCGCCAGTCCTCGCTGTCCATGTCGTTGACGACGGTGATGTAGCCGCGGCTGCCGATGTACTGGGTCACCGGCCACGACCTGTTGTCCATGGCGCCGGCCTGCGACGAGTACGGCGGCCGGAAGAGCGACGTACGGATGCCCGCCGCGCCCGCCAGGGTGAGCTGGTTCTGGGACAGCTCCCAGTCGATACGGCGCTTGGACTGGAGGGAGAGGTCGGGGTGGTTGAACGTGTGCAGGCCGATCTCGTGGCCCTCGTCGACGATGCGCCGGACCAGGTCCGGGTGGCGCGAGGCCATGGTGCCGGCGATGAAGAAGACGGCGTGGGCGTCGTACTTGTCGAGGATGTCGAGGACCCTGGGCGTCCACAGGGGGTCCGGTCCGTCGTCGAACGTCAGGACCAGCTTCTGGTCGGGGATGCGCAGGCTGGTCTGGCGCCCGCCCCTGGTGTCGATCACCGGGCCGCCCTCCAGGATCTTCTTCGGGACCTGGTCGGAGGAGCCAGGGGGCTGCACGCGGTGGTCCGCGAGGATTTCGCTGTGGACGTAGCCGCGCAGCATCAGCATCGCCATCAGTGCGATGAGGATGAGCGAGGGCAGCAGGTGACGCAGAGGGAGCGGGGGGAGCAGGCGCCGCCGGGGCCTGGGCCTGGTCCGGGGCCTGGTCCGGGGCCTGGTCCGGGTCCTGGTCCGGGTCCTGGTCCTGGCGCGGACCCGGGTCCGGGACTGGGTCCGGGCCCTGGCTTTCGGGGACTGGCCGGTCTGGCCGGGGCGCTGGGGACGTGCCATCAAGGGGTGTTTCTCCGGTTACGACGAGACGGGGGCGCCGGTGGTGTCAGGGGCGCCGGAGGTGCCGGGGTCGAGCGGGGCCGGTTCCCGGGGGCCGTCGGCGACGGTGTCGGTGCCGGGCCCGGGTTCGGGGTCCGGGGCCGGGGAGTCCGTGGGGGTGGGCGAGGGTTCGGCCGAGGCGCTGGGGCTGGGCGGTGGGGTGGTGGACGCAGGGGTGGACGGTGTCGACACCGGGGCCTTCGTGGTCGGGCCCGCCGGGGCGGGGGCCTCGCGGGTGGCCGACGGTTCGGGGCCGGTGGACGCGCTCGGCGCGGAGGCGCCGGCCGAAGGGGTGTCCGGGGCGGAGACGCCGGCCACGGGTGTCGCCCTCTCCGCTCCCCCGTCCTCGCTCGGCGACACGCTGTCTCCCGAAGGCACGTTCTCCGCCCGGGACGGGTCCGCCGGCTCGGCGGGCAACGGCGGCACCTCGACCTTGCCGGCCGGCTGGTCGTCCTGCGGTCCCGGCACGGGGAGCCAGGGCGCGCTGGAGTTGCCCGACAGGAGCGTCACGACGATCACCACGGCGTACACCGCGCAGGCCGCCCCGACAAGGATGCCTATACGGCGGAGCCTGCTGCGCCTGCGGCCCGACTCGTCGACGAACACCGGGCCGTCCGAGTCCTGCCCGTCGCCCGGGTCCCCCTTGGCCCGCTGCACCAGCTGGTCGTCCAACTGGCGTCCTACACCGTCGAGTTGGACGGTCACCTCGTTGGGGTCGTGGGTGCGTACGGGGTCGTCGGGCTGCTCCCAGGTCGGGTGTGGCGCCTCCTGACCGGACCCCAGCGGCTGGCGCGGAACCCGGACCTGCTGGGTACGGGGCACGGACGCCGTTCCGTTGCCGGCCTCCGGCCAGGCCACCGGCTGGTCACGCCGGTCAGTGCCCTGGTCACCAGCCCCGTTGCCGACCTCGCGGCCGACCCCACCGCCGACCCCACTGTCGGCCTCCCTGTCGGCCTCCCTGTCGGCCTCACAGCCGACCCCACTGCCGGCCTCGTCACGGCCCGCCTGATCGGCATCGGACCGGTTTGGTTGGGCGCCTTTGCGCCAGTTCTTCACGCGCACGTACATCCCCCCAAGGGACACTGTCGGGCGCGCGTACGATTCCGGGCACTTCGCACTTTGTAGTCCGGATCGAGCCCCCACTCGACCCTGGCGCCCCCACTGTCACACTCTGCCCGGGCCGCGAATGTAGCCCTGGTGGGGAGAGTGTGTAGGTGAGGTGTTGATGCGGCTCATCATGATGAGTGAATCTGTGGCCGGAATCCACCCGTCAGCGGGGAGCCTCAGCCATCCTTCCTCGGCCGCAAGCTCGGCCGCCGCCCGCCGAAGCGCGACAACTCCCGTATGCAGCAACCCTTTTCTCCACACCAGAGACACGGGTGACAACGGAACGGGGTCGACCAGCGGCCGGAGCACCGTGTGCGGCAAGGGCGGGAAGTCCACCACGACGAGAACGAGGTTCCGTGTCTTCGCCATGATCCGCTGGAACTCCTCGGCCCCGACGGCGAGCGGGGCGGGCGGCGCGAGTCCGATGCCGCGTCCGTCGAAGAGCTGACGCGCGAGGTCCGTCCACTCGGGCGTACGGGGATTCCCGGCACCCGCGTACACGGTCTCGCCGGCGAGCGCGGCCAGCGGGACCTCGTCCAGGGCGGCCAGCGAGTGGTCCTCGGGGAGGATCACGGCCATCGGCTCGTACCGTACGGGCTGGTGGTCGAGGCGGGCCCGGAGCGTGGGGGCCAGCCCCGCGAACCGCCCGAAGGACGCGTCGAGGCGACCGGCGAGGATCTCCGAGGCGGCTCCGGTCAGCCCACTCTCGTACCGGGCCATCAGCTCGTGTTCCGGGGCGAGTTCGCGGGCGCGGTGCAGTACGCGGCGCCCGGTGGCCAGGCCCGAGGAGTTCAGGTCCACCAGCAGTGGCCGGGTCCGGCCGAAGGCGGCGAGCAGTTCGTCCTGCGCCTCCAGCATCCGGCGCGCGTACGGCACCAGCCGCTCACCGTCGGCCGTCAGCGTCACCTGCCGGGTCGTCCGTACGAAGAGGTCGGCGCCCAACTCCCGCTCCAGCCGCCGGATGTCCCGGCTGAGCGCCTGCTGGGCCACGTACAGCCGGGCGGCGGCGCGGGTGAAGTGCAGCTCCTCGGCGACGGCGAGGAAGGCGCGGAGGAGCCGGGGGTCGACGGTCTTCGCGGGTACGGGCGTCGCGGGTACTGGTGGCTCGGGTACGGGTGGCTCGGTGGACATCCGGCGAACTTACAACCCAGGTGCGTCAATCGCCACGGAGTAAGTGTTGGACGGTCGATCATGCGGCGGGCGACGGTTTTCCCATGCCGCAACCGCCGACCAACCGCCCCCGCCCGCATCCCCATTCCCATTCCCGTCCCGTCGTCCTCACGGTCACCGCCGACACCTTGGTGGCCGCCGACTTCGGCCCTCGCAGGAAGCGCACGCCGAAGCAACCCCCGAAGCCCAAGGGCCCATACCGCCGCCTCTTCACCCTCCCCGGCACCCGCGCCTTCACCATCGGAAACCTCATAGCCCGCCTCCCCATGGGCATGTTCAGCGTGAGCGCGGTCATCATGATCGCCGGTACGCGGGGCTCGTACGCCCTCGCCGGAGCCGTCACCGCGACGGGCCTGGCGGCGACGGCGGTGGTGGCTCCCTGGACCGCGCGGCTGGTCGACCGACACGGTCAAGCCCGGGTGGCCGTACCCGCCACGGCGTTCGCGCTGCTGGGCGAGATCGCGCTCGTGCTCTGTGTGCACCACGGCGCCCCCGACTGGACCCTCTTCGCGGCGTACGCGGCCACGGCGACCGTCCCGAACACCGGCGGAATGTCCCGCGCCCGCTGGGCCCACCTGCTCAAGGACGACCCCGCGTCCCTGCACACCGCGAACTCCTTCGAACAGGCCGTGGACGAGCTCTGCTTCATGCTGGGCCCGGTCCTCGCGGCCTTCCTGTGCACCGCGCTCTTCCCGGAGGCGGGCACGCTGGTCGGCGCCGTTCTGCTGATGACCGGCGTCCTGGTCTTCACGGCCCAGCGCGCCACGGAACCACCGCCCCGAGGCCGTACGGCGGTGAAGTCCCCGCTGCGCGCCCCGGGAATCCCCGCGCTGCTGCTCACCTTCCTCGCCACGGGCGCGGTCTTCGGCTCGCTGGAGGTCGTCACGATCGCCTTCGCGGATGCGCAGGGGCACCCGTCGGCCGCGGGCGTGATCCTCGGTCTCCAGGCGGCGGGTTCGGGCGCCGCCGGGCTGCTGTACGGGGCGCTGAGGCCGACCCGGGCCGCCGAGCGCCGCCATCCCTGGTGCCTGGCCGCGATGACGGCCCTGATGACCCTGCCCCTCCTCACCGCCTCGGCCACCGCCTCCCTCGTGCTTCTCGCCCCGGCCCTCCTCCTCGCCGGCATGGCCACCGCCCCCACGATGATCACCGGCATGACCCTCCTCCAGCGCCGCACCCCCGAGGGCCGACTGAACGAGGGCATGACCCTCGCGGTCACCGCCCTCCTCGGCGGCATCGCCTGCGGCTCGGCGCTGGGCGGGTGGAGTGCGGAGCACGCGTCGGTGACCGCCGGGTTCGGGGTGCCCGTGGCGGCAGCGGCAACCGCGCTGCTCGTCGCGCTCGGGACGGGACCACGGCACAGGCGGCAGCAGAGCTGAGCAGCCGACCGAACGAGCCGACCGAACGACCGAGCCGTCAGTCCGAACGAGCCGTCAGTCCGGCCGGACTCACCCCGCCCTCACACCACCCGAGGCGTCACCCGGCACCGAGCAGGCCCCTTCGCGATCAAGGTGATCGCCGCACCGAGCGGCACCTCGCCCCCGTCGGCGCCTCCGAACTCGTACTCCCTGATCAGCACGGCAAGCCCGAGCACCGACTCCAGCATCGACAGGTGCTGCCCGATGCAGGCGCGCGGCCCGCCCCCGAACGGGAACCAGGCGTAGCGCGGCCGCCCCGCCTCGGCCTCCGGGGTGAACCGGTCGGGGTCGAAGCGCTCCGGGTCCGGCCAGTGGTCGGGGTGGCGGTGGGTGACCCAGGGGCTGACGAGGAGGTCGGCGCCGGCCGGGATGCGTACGCCGTCGATCTCCGTCTCGGCGACCGCACGGCGCCCGATGACCGGGGCCGACGGATACAGCCGCATGGCTTCCTTCACCACCCTTGTCAGGTAGGGCAGTTCGGCCATGTCCGCCGCCGTGGGTGCCCTCCCGCCGGGCCCGCCGAGCACACTGTCCACCTCTTCTCGGGCCCGGCGCTGCTCCTCGGGGTGGCGGGCGAGGAGGTGCAGGGCGAAGGCGAGCGCGGTGGCGGTGGTCTCGTGGCCGGCGAGCAGGAAGATCAGCACCTGCTCGCGGAGTTCGGCGGGGTCGAGGCGCCCGTCCTCGGCGTTCTCCGCTCGCACGAGAAGCGTGACGAGATCCTCCGCGCCCGCACCACCAGTACCGAGCGCACCCCCGGCACCACTGGTATCAGCCGTACCGCCGACACCGCCCCCACCCCGCCCCCGACGGCTCTCAATGATCCCGTCGCACAGCGCGAACAGCTCCGCCCGGTCCCGTGCCACCCGGCGGTTGGCGGGGGTGGGCCAGGTGCGCGGCGTCCTGACCGGCGAGAAGCCGCGCTTCAGGGAGTACTCCTGGAGGACGGGCATCGTCCGCTGGACGACCTCGATCGCCTGCTTCACATCCGTACCGAACAGAATCCGCCCGACCACGCGCAGCGCGAACCGGTGCATCTCCCCGACCAGTTCGACGCGCCCGCCGGGCAGTTCGCGCCAGGCTTCGGCGAGGGTGGACGCCTCGACGGCGACCTCGTCCGCGTATCCGTCCACCCGGCGACGGGTGAACAGGGGCTGCACCAGGCGGCGCTGGCGCAGATAGTCGGTGTCCTGACTGGTGAGCAGGCCGTTGCCGAGCGACTCGCGCAGCTCCTCGTAGAAGACGTTGTCCTTGCGGAAGTTGGCGGCGTCCGTGGCAAGCACGCGCTGCGCGCCCTCCGGCGAGAACACCATGTAGATCTCCGAGCGCAGCCCCGGCGGCCCGGCGTGGAAGCGCACCACGTCGCCGCATTCGCGCCGCGCCCGCAGATACGTGGCGAGCGGATCGTTCAGCAGGTCTTTCATCGAACCCAGCAAGGGCGTTCCCGCCACGATCGGCGCCTGCGCCGCGCCCTCGACCGCCATCGCCATGACCGTGCCGCCCTCCACCAGGGATTCCACACACATGTACGAGCAACGATAGCCGTCCAACCGCCCAACTCATCGAACCCCGATACGATTCCTCCCTCGATCCCTCCCCCAAAACACGCGCATCCCATTGACGCGCCCACAGCCCCCACATACCTTGCCCTGTCGAAGCGCTTCGACGTCACGCATCGAATCGATTCGATGAACGAATGAGCGGATGAGTAGATGAGTGGATGAACGCTGCGTGACGCCCGATACCCATCCGACTCCCTTGGAGGCACAGGATGTTGAGGACGGCACGAGGCGGCCGAGCGCGGCTGGGACAAGAAGGTCGGCGCGGGCGTGCGCACCACGAGCCAGTACGACGTCGACGGAGTCATGGGCGCCCCGTCCGGAAGGATCTTCCGTTGAGGTCTTACACCGGCTCCACAGGCCGAACAAGCCTTGCAGCTGCCCGCCGTGTCCCGGGTGATGGTCGAAACTTCCCCGAGGAACGCTGCCTCATCCGTGGCCTGCTCGCTGGTGGGACAGAAGCGGTACTTGAAAGCAGGCTTCACCCGCCGCTTCAGGCTTACACGCTGATCCACTTTCACGGTAAGGGCATTGCTTTTCGCCAGAATTCCGCATCGCCTTCCCACGCGACAAAGATGCGGAGCCCCAGCGCCACCCCGGGAGGCGGCAAGTGAAGTTCACGGACGGCTACTGGCTGCTGCGCGAGGGCGTCACCGCGGCCCACCCGGTCGAGGTCCTCGATGTCTCCGCCGAGAACGGCACACTGGAGATCCACGCCCCGACCCAGCCCATCCGCCACCGCGGCGACCTGCTGAAGGGACCGGTCGTGACGATCAGCGCGCACGCGCCGATGCCGGATGTCATCGGCGTCACGTTCACGCACTTCGAGGGCGAGGAGCCGCGCGGCCCCCAATTCGACCTCACGAGCGAGGTCCGGGGGTCTGGGGGATGTCCCCCAGAAGAACACAGCACGCCGCAGACCTCGTACGACGACGAGCACGCCACCCTCACCGCGGGCGCGCTGTCGGTCAAGGTCAGCAGGACCGGCCCCTGGCACATCGACTTCCTCGCCCACGGCCGCGCCCTCACCACCAGCGGCCCCAAGGGCATGGGCATCATGCGGGACGCGACCGGCGCCCACTATCTGCGCGAGCAGCTCAACCTCGGCGTGGGAACGTCCGTTTACGGCCTCGGCGAGCGCTTCGGGCCACTCGTCAAGAACGGCCAGGTCGTCGACATCTGGAACGCCGACGGCGGTACGGCCACCGAGCAGGCGTACAAGAACGTGCCCTTCTACCTCACGGACGCGGGCTACGGCGTCTTCGTCGACCACCCGGGCAAGGTGTCGTTCGAGGTCGGCTCCGAGACGGTGTCGCGGGTCCAGTTCAGCGCCGAGACACAGCAGTTGACGTACTACGTCATCTACGGCCCGACCCCGAAGGACATCCTCCGCAAGTACACGGCCCTCACCGGCCGCCCGGCCCTCCCGCCTCCCTGGTCGTTCGGGCTGTGGCTGTCCACGTCCTTCACGACCTCCTACGACGAGACGACGGTGACGTCCTTCATCGAGGGCATGCGGGAGCGCGAACTCCCGCTCTCCGTCTTCCACTTCGACTGCTTCTGGATGCGCGAGTTCAACTGGTGCGACTTCCAGTGGGACCCGCGGGTGTTCCCGGACCCGGAGGGGATGCTCCAGCGGCTGAAGGGCAGGGGTCTGCACATCTGTGTGTGGATCAACCCGTACATCGCGCAGCGCTCCCCGCTCTTCGCGGAGGGCAAGGCGCTCGGGCATCTGCTGCGGCGGCCGGACGGGAGCGTCTGGCAGTGGGACCTGTGGCAACCGGGCATGGCGCTGGTCGACTTCACATCGCCGGCCGCCCGCGAGTGGTACGCCGCCAAGCTGGAGGCGCTGCTCGCGCAGGGCGTCGACTGCTTCAAGACCGACTTCGGCGAACGCGTGCCGGTGGATGTGGCGTACGCGGACGGCTCCGACCCGGAGCGGATGCACAACTACTACACCTACCTCTACAACCGCACGGTCTTCGACGTGCTGCGCAAGCACAGGGGTGAGGAGGAGGCGGTCGTCTTCGCCCGCTCGGCGACCGTCGGCAGCCAGCGGTTCCCCGTGCACTGGGGCGGCGACTGCGAGGCGACGTACGAGTCGATGGCCGAGTCGCTGCGCGGCGGGCTGTCGCTGGGGCTCTCCGGCTTCGGCTACTGGAGCCATGACATCGGCGGTTTCGAGGGGACGCCGACGCCCGCGCTGTTCAAGCGGTGGATCGCCTTCGGGCTCCTCTCCTCCCACAGCCGCCTGCACGGCAGTTCCTCCTACCGCGTGCCGTGGCTGTTCGACGAGGAGTCCGTGGACGTGCTGCGGCTGTTCACCCGGCTGAAACTGCGCCTCATGCCGTACCTCTACGAGGCCGCGCGCGCCGCCCACGCCGAGGGGGTGCCGATGATGCGGGCGATGGTCCTGGAGTTCCCGGACGACCCCGGATGCGCGCATCTGGAACGGCAGTACATGCTCGGCCCCGATCTGCTGGTCGCGCCCGTCTTCAGCGACGAGGGGGAGGTGGCGTACTACGTCCCCGAGGGCACCTGGACCCACTTCCTCAGCGGGCGCACGGTCACCGGGCCCCGCTGGGTGCGCGAGCGCCACGGCTTCAGAAGCGTGCCGCTGCTGGTGCGGCCGGGGTCGGTCCTCCCGGTGGGCGCCGTCGACGACCGGCCCGACTACGCGTACGCCGACGGGGTCACGCTGCGGGCGTACGAGCTGGAACGGGGCGCCCAGGTGACGGTGCCCGTCGGTGACCTGACCTTCACGGTCGTACGGGAGGGGGACACATTGCGGGCCTCGTGCAGTGATCCGTCGGCGCCCTGGGGGCTGGCCGTGGGCGAGCGTGAGGTGCGGGCGAAGGCCGGGACCGGGTTCCTCACGGTGGAGCTGGGCTGATGGTGAAGATCACTGATGTGGCACGGCACGCCGGGGTCTCACCCAGCACCGTCTCCTACGCCCTGAGCGGCAAGCGCCCGATCTCCGAGGAGACCCGGGCCCGCGTCGAGGCGTCCATCCGCGAGCTGGGCTACCGGCCGCACGCGGGCGCACGGGCGCTGGCCAGCAGCAAGTCGAACGTGCTGGCGCTGGTGGTGCCGCTGCGGGCCGGTGTCCACATACCGGTGGTCATGCAGTTCGCGGTGTCGGTGGTGACGGCGGCCCGGCGCCACGACCACGACGTGCTGCTGCTCACCCAGGAGGAGGGCGAGAACGGGCTGCGACGGGTCGCGGACACCGCGCTGGTGGACGCGCTGATCGTGATGGACGTCCAGCTCCACGACCCCCGGCTGCCGTTGCTGCGCGCGCTGGACCGGCCGAGCGTGCTGATCGGGTTCCCTTCGGAACCCTCCGGACTGACCTGCATCGACCTCGACTTCAAGGCGGCCGGTGAACTGTGCGTCGAGCATCTGGCGCTGCTCGGGCACCGGATGGTCGCGCTGGTCGGGTCGCCGCCGGAGGTGTACGTACGTCAGACGGCGTTCGCGCAACGCGTGGTCCAGGGTTTCACGGCCGCCGCCGACCGGAACGGCCTCGCCTCCGCCGTCCACCCGTGCGAGGCCTCGCCCGCCGCCGCCCGCGCGGTCGCCGAGCAACTGCTGCGGGAGCAGCCCGCGTTGACGGGGGTCGTCGTCCATAACGAGGCGATCCTCGAACCTCTCGTCGACGCCTTCGAACAGCTCGGCCTGCGCGTGCCGGGTGACCTGTCGGTCACCGCGATCTGCCCGGATGAGCTGGCCGAGTCGCTGCGGGTGCCGGTCACGTCGATCGCGTTGCCGTCTGCTGAGGTGGGGGCGCGGGCCGTGGAACTGCTGATGGAGAAGCTGACCGGCACCGCCGTACCGGAGGCGACGCTGCTGCCGCCGAGGCTGACGGAGCGGGCGAGTACGGCGCCGCGCACGATCGCGTGAACAGCCGTTGATCGTGCTGCCGGGTGGGGGGCTGGTGTGCTGTACTTGGATGCGGAGGGCGCCGCACTGGGCGGGAAATGCTTTACTCAGGCGGAGGCCCAAGCTCAACAGGAGCGTGTCGGATGTCCCCAGGAACCGTGGGGATATCCGGCTAGCTGCTGAGCCACCAGAGAAGGTGGGCCCCGCTCGGAGCGCTAACTCCGAGCGGGGCCCCGGCTCAACAGGAGCCCGTCGGATGTCCCCAGGCCGTGTGGGGATATCCGGCTACCTGTTGAGCCACCAGAGCAGCCACCTCCTCGCGTGCTTTGCCGCCCGCTCCGGCAGAAGTCGGATCAGCCGCATGACGAGAGTCGGTTTCTGCTCCTCGTGACAGCCCATGTGGGGGCGTCCTCCCTTCGACGTGAGGCGGCCTGTCACGGTCCCGGGACCGCTCTCGTCGGGCCGGGCCCCGACGAGGTGGGGCCCGGAGTGAAGGGAGGACGCACCCATCGGGCACGTCACGGCGTCAGACTACCGTCTCCAACACACCCGGTGTGCGGGAATCCACACACAGTGACCGGCGCTCAGCAGCGGGCGGGCTTGCGCCACGCGCACTCGACGTCGGCGTTCGTCCCGACGCGACGGACGGACGTCGAAGTCGCCGCCTCGGCACTCGACTTCGCGAGCGTCTCCACGATCGCGTCCTCCAACGGCTTCACGGACGAGGCCAGATAGTTGTTGAGGACGATGCTGAAGACGAGTTCGCGTCCCCCGGCGTCTGTGACGTACCCGGACAGGGCCGAGGCCCCCGTCAACGACCCGGTCTTGGCGCGGGCGTTGAGCGCGGCGGGCGTCCCGCACATCCGGGACCGCAGGGTGCCGCCGACGAACCGGTCGGGGTCGCAGGCCACCGGCAGTGAGCGGTACCAGTCGGCGTACCAGGGCTCGGCGCGCACGGCGAGGAGCAACTTGGTGAGCTGTCCGGCCGGGAAGTTGTTCATCCGGGACAGTCCGGAACCGTCGACCTGCCGGATCTTCCCCGGCTCGGCGCCCACGCCCTTCAGGTAACCGCTGACCGCCGCGAGCCCGGCGCTCCAGGTCCCCTCCCCCGAGACCTCGTACCCCATGGCCTTGGTGAGCGCTTCGGCGTGCATGTTGTTGGACAACTTCATGAAGGGGATCAGCAGGTCCTTCAGGGGCATCGAGGCGTGCTCGGCGAGCTTCCTGGCGGCCGTCGGTGTGGCCCTTCCCAGGCGGGTCGGCCCGGTGACCTTCACCCCGTGCGCGGTGAGCGCGTCCCGGAAGACGGCGGCCGCGTACCCGGTCGGCTCCCACACGGCCACCCACTCCTTGGTCCCGGCACCCCCGACGGGTGTCGTCCCGCTGACCACGATGGTGTTCGTGCCGTGCTCCCGCTCGACCCCGAGGGTGTTCGCCCCGCCTGCGGCGACCGTGGTGGCCCGTACGTCGATGTCGACGTACCCGGTGTCGGGCGTGACCGTGACCGTCGGCTCGTCCCCGGCCGTCGCACCCGGGGTGACCTGCACGATCACTGTGCCGGTGTCGTAGTCCGTGTCCGGCGCGACGCTGAGCGCGCTGATCTGCGCCGAGTAGTACGCGGACTCGTCGTCCACCGCCCAGGACCGGCCGAGCCGCTGGTCGTCGAACCGGGTGTCGTCGGCGATCAGCCGCCCGCCGACCCGCTTGATCCCCGCCTCGGCGATCCGCGCCGCCAGCCGGTCGTAGTCGGCGGCGAGCAGGGTCGGGTCTCCGGTGCCCCGCAGATACAGGTCTCCGGCGAGTGTCGAGCCGTACCGCCGTCCGGTGGCCAGCACGTCGGTCGTGAACCGGTGGTCGGGGCCGAGGATCTCCATCGCGGCGGCGGAGGTCGGCAGTTTGGTGTTGGAGGCAGGCATCAGGCGCGTGGTGGGCTGGTGCGCGTAGAGGAGGTCACCGGTCCGGGCGTCGGCGACCACCACGCTCGCCTCGCCGCCCTCCATCCGGGCGTCGCCCAGGATCGTGTCGACGGCCTCCGGCAGCCCACTGGCATCGGAGTCCGCCCCGGCCGGCGCGCTCCAGCTGAGGGTGGCGGCGACGAGGGCCAGGGCGGCGGCCCAAGTCCAGCGGCGGGTACGGGAGTTGGTGCGCTCGGTCTGAGGTGTGACTCGTCTCACGGGTCTGCTCATGCCTCAGCAGCATCCCGGACGGCGGGGACGGGGGACAGGGGGCGTCGGCCGATAGACCGGAAACAGTGACCGGAAAACACAGGGGGCCCGATGGTCGTGATGACCACCGGGCCCCCTGTCACATGGGAATTGTGGAGATGGCGGGAATCGAACCCGCGTCCAACGGTGCGGAACCAGGGCTTCTCCGTGTGCAGTTCGCTGTGCTTTTCTCGGCCCCGGCGATCACGCGAACAAGTCGCCGACGGGCCCAGTCACTGTTTGATTTCCCTCTTCACCCCGTGACCGGGATCAAGGTTTAGTCCCCTAGCTGATGCCAGGATCCGGGTCGGGAACAGCCCCGGGCTGACACTCCCCTAGTAAGGGGCAGTCGCCTCGTTACCTGAGATCAGGCAGCGAGGGCGAACTGCGTCGCCTTGGGAGAATCGCTCTTAACAGTGGCGATTATTTTTTTCGGCCTGTGGTTTACGAGATCATGGCCGCTTCCTCGACACGCTTCCCCTGCTTCGACAGCCGCTGTCGAAACCGATCATCCCCATGTTGATTTTTCAAAGCGGGCCTTTCGGCCCATGCACCCGCTGTGAGGTGCAGGTCCCATCGTACGTGACCAACGCAGGCGCGTGCCAGCGTATTCCCCGCGACCGGAGCCGGCCCTACGCCCGCCCCTACACCTGCTCCTACGCCCGCTGCTTCCGCCGTACCGCCGACATCGCCCGGTCCGCCTCCCGCCGGTCCTGCTTCTCCCGCAGGGTCTGCCGCTTGTCGTACTCCTTCTTGCCCTTGGCGAGCGCGATCTCGACCTTCGCCCGGCCGTCCTTGAAGTACAGGGCGAGGGGCACGATCGTGTGACCCGTCTCCTGGGACTTGGCCTCCAGCTTGTCGATCTCGACCCGGTGGAGGAGGAGCTTCCGCTTGCGCCGGGCGCTGTGGTTGGTCCAGGTGCCCTGGCTGTACTCCGGGACGTGCACGTTGTGCAGCCATGCCTCGTGCCCGTCGAGCTGCACGAAGCCGTCGACGAGGGAGGCGCGGCCCTGGCGCAGCGACTTCACCTCGGTGCCGGTGAGGACCAGGCCGGCCTCGTAGGTGTCGAGGATGTGGTAGTCGTGCCGCGCCTTCTTGTTCTGCGCGATCAGCTTGCGCCCTTTTTCCTTAGCCATAGTGCTGGCCATTTTCGCACTACGGAGGGGGTGGGCGGGAAGTGGATTACGAGGGACCGCGCCGGGGTGCCCACGACCGGCTACGACGGGTCCCCGAGCCCGCTCAGCACCGTCTCGGCCCGCTCGATGGCGTCCTGGTCGACTTCGAGGTCGGGGGTGATGCCCTGGCCGTCGACGCCGCGGCCGGAGGGGGTGCGGTAGTGGCCGACGGTCAGCTCGGCGACGGAGCCGTCGGGGAGGCGGCTCGGCATCTGGACCGAACCCTTGCCGAAGGTGCGGGAGCCCGCGACGACCGCGCGGCCACGGTCCTGGAGGGCCCCGGTGAGCAGCTCGGCCGCGCTCATCGTGCCGCCGTCGACCAGCGCGACCAGGGGTCTGGTGGTGTCGCCGCCGGGTTCGGCGTGCAGGGCCCGCTGGTCGCCGTCGACGTCGTACGTGGCGACGAGGCCGCCGTCGAGGAAGGCGGAGGCGGCGGTGACGGCCTCGGCGACCAGCCCGCCGGAGTTGCCGCGCAGGTCGAGGACGATGCCGGAGTTCTCGGGGGACCCGTCGACGGCGGCCCGGACGCGGTCGCCGGCGCCCTTGGTGAAGGCGGCGACCTTGATGACGGTGACCCCGTCGGAGAGCTGGTGGACGGTGACCGAGTCGGTGGAGAGGCGGGCCCGGCGCAGGGTCTCGCTCCACGCGCGCGTGCCCCGCCGCAGGTCCAGGGAGACGGTCGTACCGGCGGCGGAGTCCTCGGCGTTCTCCGCCTCACCGCGCAGTAAGGAGACGACCTCGGTGACGGGCCTGCCCTCGACGCTCTTGCCGTCGACGCTGAGCAGCCGGTCGCCCGTGCGAATGCCGGCGGCGGCCGCGGGCGAGCCCGTCTGGACGCGGGTGACTTCTATACTGCCGTCACGCTCGCGCCGGGCCCACAGTCCGACGCCGGTGTACTGGCCGTCGAGGGCCTTCTCGAACTCCGCGTACTCGCTCTCCGAGTACACCGCGCCCCAGCGGTCCCCGCTGCGGCTCACGACCCGCTCGGCCGCCTCGACCGGGGACTTGCCCTCGGCCATCGCCTCGGCGGCGGCGTCGACGACGTCCTCGTGGCGCCCCGTGGGGGCGGAGGAACGGGAAGCGACGGTCTTCCGGTCCGTACGGTTCCGGTCATGGCCACCCGGGTCGCCGAACGAGCCGGTGGCGGCGCCCGTGGCGAGGACGCATCCGAAGACCAATGTCAGGGCGGCCCCGCGGCGGATGCGGCGGGGCTGGCAGAACCGGTCACGACCTGACATGCCGGTGAGTCTAGGACAACGAAGAGGGCCGTACGGGCGGTTGCCCGGACGGCCCTCTTGGCATGCGTCACACCTTCAGGTACTTGCGCAACGCGAAGAACGCGGCCAACGCGGGCATCAGAAAACTCGCGGCGAGGATGAGCGGGAGCTTGGTGAGGACCGAGTCCCAGCCGACGAAGTTGATGAGCTGGAGCTTCTCGGAGAGCGCGACCCCGTTGTCGATCACGAAGTACTGCCCGAGAACCAGGAACCCGCACGCGATGCCGCCGCCGATGAGCCCGGCGACCGAGGCCTCCATGATGAACGGCGCCTGGATGTAGAAGCCGGACGCGCCCACGAGCCGCATGATCCCGGTCTCACGACGACGGCTGAACGCCGAGACGCGCACCGTGTTGACGATCAGCAGCAGCGCCACGACGAGCATCATGAACATCACACCGCGCGCGGCCCAGTTCAGATAGCTGAGGAGCGTGAAGAGGTTGTCCAGGAGCCCCTTCTGGTCCTGCACGGACTGCACGCCGTCCCGGCCGTTGAAGGCGCTCGCGATGACCTGGTACTTCTCCGGGTCCTCCAGCTTGATGCGGTACGACTCCTGCATCTGGTCCGGAGTGAGGGAACTGGCCAGCGGGGAGTCGCCGAACTGCTCCTTGTAGTGCTTGTAGGCCTCGTCCGCGGACTCGTACTGGACGCTCTCGACGATGGACATCTTGTCCAGGTCGGTCTGGATCTGCTCCTTCTGCTCGGTGGTGACCGCTCCCTTGGCGCAGTTGGGGTCGGAGGCGGCGTCGGCCTTGTTGCAGAGGAAGATCGAGACGTTGACCTTGTCGTACCAGTAGCCCTTCATCTGGTTGACCTGGTCGCTCATCAGGAGCGAGCCGCCGAACAGGGCGAGGGAGAGGCCGACGGAGACGATGACCGCGAAGGTCATCGTCAGATTGCGGCGGAGACCGACACCGATCTCCGAGAGTACGAACTGCGCGCGCATGGCGTCTTCTTCAGGCCTTTCCGGTCCGTGGACGGTGGGGACGGCGGGGACAGCGGGTCAGTGCTGGTAGCCGTAGACGCCGCGCGCCTGGTCGCGGACGAGTCGGCCCTTCTCCAGCTCGATGACACGCTTGCGCATCTGGTCCACGATGTTCTGGTCGTGCGTCGCCATCACCACGGTCGTGCCCGTCCGGTTGATCCGGTCGAGCAGTTTCATGATGCCGACGGAGGTCTGCGGGTCGAGGTTGCCGGTCGGCTCGTCCGCGATCAGCAGCTTGGGCCGGTTGACGAAGGCGCGGGCGATGGCGACCCGCTGCTGCTCACCACCGGAGAGCTCACCGGGCATACGGTCTTCCTTACCGCCCAGCCCCACGAGGTCGAGCACCTGAGGCACCGACTTCCGGATCTCGCCGCGT
Organism: Streptomyces sp. NPDC002845; assembly: GCF_053591955.1. NCBI lineage: Bacteria > Bacillati > Actinomycetota > Actinomycetes > Kitasatosporales > Streptomycetaceae > Streptomyces > Streptomyces sp. NPDC002845. The sequence continues at coordinate 114,349 of NZ_JBSFUU010000010.1, forward strand.
GACTTCCCGATGACCTCCTGCGCGAACGCGACGTTCTCACCGACCGTCTTGTTCGGCAGCAGCCGGAAGTCCTGGAACACCGTCCCCAGCTGGCGCCGCATCTGCGGAACCTTCCAGTTGGACAGCCGTGCGAGGTCCTTCCCCAGGACGTGCACCTGCCCCTGACTGGTCCGCTCCTCCCTGAGGATCAGCCGCAGGAAGGTCGACTTTCCGGAGCCGGAGGACCCCACGAGAAACACGAACTCACCCCGCTCGACCTCCAGGGACACATCCCTGAGCGCAGGCCGGTTCTGCTTGGGGTAGACCTTGGAGACATTGTCGAATCGGATCACGGGTACACCACGAGTCGCCGGGGGTAGATGAGCGTGACCATACGCGAACCGGGTACGAGAGCGCAGGCACCGGTAGGGGATGGGTCGGGGTTGTGCCTTTTTGTACGGGGGGCAGGGGGCGCCGCCCCAAAGGGGCGCGGGGCTGTGACATATGCGGCTCCGCCGCGTGGGCGCGAGCAACCACACACACGCCGCAGCCGCGAGACACCCGAAACCACCCCTCCGGTAGCGCCCCGCTCACCCGCGGAGCACCCCGTCGCGGAACCTGGCACAGTGGAGGGGGGAACGGTCGCGTTCCCCGAAGCGTTGAGTACATGGAAAGCCGGTGCGAGGAGGGCGAGGCGCATGACGTACGACCGGTTGGTGTGCGCGAACTGCGCGGCGCCCGTCACTGAGGGTCGCTGCCCCGTATGCCGTGCCAACAGAGAGCGGCTGCAGCAGGAGAGCCCCTGGGCGGGGCTGAACCCGATGACGCTGATCGCACTGCTCGCCGTACTGATCGCGGCAGTGGCCCTGCTGGCCCACCAGACGGCATAGGCGGCGCGGGGCGACACAGGGCGTACACGAGACAGGGCATACGAGAAGGGCCCGGAGCGAACTGCTCCGGGCCCTTGCCGTGTGTACTACGTGTACTACGTACTACCGGGTACGCCCGTGCCGTCAGGCAGCCGCGCCGCGGCCGGCCACGAGACGGGGCAGCAGCCGGAAGCCGACGCCACCGGCGATCATCGTGGCGGCGCCGATCAGCAGGAACGTGGTCTCGGCGGCACCCGTCTCGGCGAGCTCGTCGCCGCCACCCTGGGCGGTGGTGTCGGAGGAGGCCTCCGTGCCCGTCTCGGTCAGCGACGAGGAGCCCTGCTCCTGGACGGCACCGTCGGAGCCGCCGTCGGGGTCGGTGTTGTTGTTGCCGCCACCGTTGCCGACGTTGTCGTCGCCCGGGGCCTCCTCGGTGGGCTCCTCAATCGGGTCCTCAGCCGGCGGCTCCTCCCCAGCCGGAGGCTCCTCC
>NZ_JBSFUU010000010.1:115784-173772 GCF_053591955.1 Streptomyces sp. NPDC002845
CCCCACCAGGCGGCTCCTCCCCACCAGGCGGCTCCTCCCCACCAGGCGGCTCCTCCCCACCAGGCGGCTCCTCCCCACCAGGCGGCTCCTCCCCACCAGGCGGCTCCTCCCCACCGGGCGGCTCCTCCCCACCAGGGGGATCCTCCGGGAGGCAGATGCCGATCGGGCAGTCCTCGTCGCCCTCGTCAGCGAAAGCCGTGCCCGCACCGATCGCGGTGAGCGACGCGCCGGCGGCGATCACGGCACCGGCGGCGACGCGCGCCACCCGGATCCGCGTCTTCTTGGTCATAGGTTTGCTACCCCCAGTAGCTCATCGTCAGTGGAGCAGCGCCCGGGGCCACGGCGTCAGGAGATAGCTCGTTCACTCAAGCCCCCCGCGTCACATGCGCCCCAGAGATACGCATGCCACGCTTCACCCTTCCCAGTTTTCAAAGCAACGTCAAGGTCGTTGCGTGCGCAATGTCCAGTTCACGTCATTTGGGGACGGTGAGGGTGTGTGAGTGTGACGTAAAACCCAGACATGCCGCGCAGAACCGGCAGCCATGTAAACCCCGGAAACGACAACGGCCGCCCGATGGACGGCCGTTGTCATGTCGACAAAGTGCTCGCGATGCGTCTCGCCGTACGCGCTTACTTCTCCTGCTGCTTGCGCCAGCGAATCCCGGCCTCCAGGAACCCTTCGATCTCACCGTTGAACACGGCTTCCGGGTTACCGACTTCGTGATCGGTGCGCAGGTCCTTGACCATCTGGTACGGGTGCAGGACGTACGAACGCATCTGGTTGCCCCAGGAGTTGCCGCCGTCGCCCTTGAGGGCGTCCATCTTGGCCTGCTCCTCCTGGCGGCGCCGCTCAAGCAGCTTGGCCTGGAGCACGTTCATCGCGGTCGCCTTGTTCTGGATCTGCGAGCGCTCGTTCTGGCAGGAGACGACGATGCCGGTCGGGATGTGCGTGATGCGCACCGCGGAGTCGGTCGTGTTGACGCCCTGGCCGCCGGGCCCGGACGACCGGTAGACGTCGATCCGAAGCTCGGACTCGTCGATCTCGACGTGGTCGGACTGCTCGACGACGGGCAGCACCTCGACACCGGCGAAGGAGGTCTGGCGGCGGCCCTGGTTGTCGAACGGCGAGATGCGCACCAGCCGATGCGTGCCCTGCTCGACGGAGAGAGTCCCGTAGGCGTACGGGGACTGCACGGCGAAGGTGGTGGACTTGATGCCCGCCTCCTCCGCGTACGACGTCTCGTACACCTCGGTCTTGTACCCGTGCTGCTCGGCCCACCGCAGGTACATGCGCTGGAGCCTCTCGGCGAAGTCCGCGGCGTCGACGCCGCCGGCCTCGGCGCGGATGTTGACGAGCGCCTCGCGGGCGTCGTACTCACCGCTGAGCAGCGTCCGGACCTCCATCTCGTCCAGCGCCTTCTTGACGGCGGCGAGCTCGGACTCGGCCTCGGCGCGGGTGTCCGGGTCGTCCTCCTCCTCGGCCATCTCGAAGAGCACGGCGAGATCGTCGATCCGCCCGCGCAGGGCCTCGGCCTTCCTGACCTCGGCCTGCAGGTGGCTCAGCTTGCTGGTGATCTTCTGCGCCTCGTCCGGGTTGTCCCACAGGGACGGCGCGGCCGCCTGCTCCTCGAGCACGGCGATGTCTGCCCTCAGCTTGCCGAGGTCCAGAACGGCCTCGATCGACTCCATGGTCGAGGAGAGGGACTTGAGCTCTTCGGATACATCGACGACTGCCACGCCTCCAGCGTAACGGTTACGGCAACCGTGGCTCGCCGCTCGGTACCGGGGGAGGGCCGGCAGCCGCCGGGGCCCTGTGAGGTGTGTCCGCCCCCGCCGTCCCTGGGCCTGCCCCTGCGCCGTCCCCTGCCCGTCGCATCCCCGGAGGCCGGCCCTCACCCCCGTCACGGCGAAGACGGCACCGAATTCTTCGTGTCCGTCGGCGTCCCACCCGCGTCGTCGCCCGATGTGGCCGCCCACGTCCCCACCCCCACCGCCGCGACCAGCGCCACAGCCGCCGTCCCCAGGGTGATCCGGCGGCGTCGGGCGGTGGCGCGGTGGCGGGCCGAGCCGGGGCGGGGGGCGCCGGGGGTCCGGGGGGCCCGGGCGGTGCCGCGGGCGCCGCCGGCCAGCTCGTCCGGGCCGGGCACCCGCATGGAGGTGTGGGTGTCCCGGTTGGAGTCGGGTTTCGCACCCGGTACCAGCGGCACGGCGCCCCGCCGCACCCGCTCCCGCGATGCCGCGGCCGTCGCCGAGGCCGACGCCGACTCCTCCTCGGGCTCGTCCCCCGACTCGCCGTCCGGCTCGTCCACGTCCAGGGGCGGCATTCCGGCCAGCGAGGGCAGCTGTTCCCGCAGCCGGGCCGCGAGCTCGGACGCCCGCAGCCGCGAGGCCGGTGCCTTGGCGAGGCACTGGACGAGCAGCGCCCACAGCTCCTCCGGGATGCCGGGCAGGGGGACGACCGTCTCCGTGACGTGGCGGCGCAACACCGCTCCCGGGTGCCCTCCGCCGAACGGCGTGAAGCCGGCGAGCAGCTCGTACAGGACGGTCGCCAGGGCGTAGATGTCCACCGAGGCGCGCGGCGGCAGTCCCTCCACGATCTCCGGTGCGAGATAGTCCGGCGTGCCGATTATCTTCGTGGCCCGGGTGCGGCGCGGCGAGTCGATCAGCTTCGCCACGCCGAAGTCCGTCAGCAGCGCGGGGTGGGAACCGCCGGGGCCCAGCGGGCCCTGCATGTCCAGCAGCACGTTCTCCGGCTTGACGTCCCGGTGCACGACCCCGGCCGCGTGCGCCGCCGCCAGCCCGTCCGCGATGTCCGCGACGATCGCGACCGCCGCCTCGGGCGCCAGCCGCCGCTCCCGGTCGAGCCGGGTGCGCAGGTCGGTGCCCCGGACAAGGTCCATGACGAGGGCGAGGTCGTTGCCGTCGACCACGAGGTCCCGTACGGAGACCACGTTCGGATGGTCGAGGCCCAGCAGCGCCGTCCGCTCCTGGACGAAGCGCCCCACGAGTTCCTGGTCGGCCGCGAGGTCCTCGCGCAGCAGCTTGATGGCGACGGGCCCCTCCGGCCCCTCACCCAGCCACACCGCGCCGGCGCTGCCCCGCCCCAGAATCTGGTGCGCGGTGTACCGGCTCCCGATCTTCCGTGCCAAAACTGCTCCTACGGACGCGTGTTGCCGATAAAACTACGCGGCCGCGGAGCCAACCTTCACCGCGGAGACAGAAATCACCCGTCAGATGTCGACAAATCCCCAACCTCGGCGGCGAAACCGTCAGGGCGGAGTCGTCGGAGCGGAACCGTCAGGCGGAAGCGTCAGTACGGGTACGCGCGGCTGTGGGCCACGAGCTACTGGTCCGAGCTCCCGTTCAGCTGCCCTATCCACCCGCTGACCTCGGTCACCACGTCCGTCAGCTGCTCCCAGTACCCCTTCGACGTACCGATCCATCCCTGCAGCGGGCTCAGTTCCCAGATCAGCCATCCGGCGACGAACAGGATGACGATCGTGAAGAGGCACCCCTTCAGGCAGCCGAGCCCCGGGATCTTCATGGGGTTGGCGCTGCGCCGGCGCGGCTCACGCGGTTCACGGGGCTCGCGCGGTGGGCGCGGGGCGGGCTGCTGGGGCTGCTGCGGGGCGGGCGCGTACCGCTGCGGCTGGGCCTGCGGCGGCGCTTGGCGCTGCGGCTGCTGCTGGGGGGCGTACTGCTGGGGCTGCTGGGGCGGGTAGCCGTAGCCCTGGCCGGGCTGCCCGGGGTGCTGCTGCGGACGTGGGCGCTGCGGCGGCTGCTGGGGCCGCGCGACCTGCCGCTGGGGGCGGCGGCGCAGGGGATCCTGGCTGGGGTCGAGGTACTGGACCTGCGTCTGGTCGTTGCGGTCCCGGGCCGCGCGCAGCTGGTTCTGCCAGGGGTGTGGGTCCTCGCCCTGCCCGGGGGGCTGGTTCGGCGGCACCGGTGGCATGACGGCGGTCGGGTCGGCGGCACCGTGGTTCGGGAGTACGGAGGTGGGGTCCCCGGCGCCCGCGGGGCCCGAGGTGTGCGGAAGCACGCTGGTCGCCGCTTGCGGGTCGTACGCGCCGGCGGGCGAGGCGTGCGGGAGCACCTGGGTGGGGTCGGCCGCGCCCGCCGCGCCCGGCACCGGCGCGGGTGCCGGGTCGGGGGCGAGGAGGGCGCCCACGCCCTCGGCGGCGGCGATCTGCGCGGAGTTCGCGTGGACGCCGATGCCCTGGGCGACGACGCGCAGCCCGTGCGCGAGGCTTTCGGCGCTGGGCCGGTCGTCCGGGTTCTTGCGCAGACAGCGCTCGATGACCGTCCACAGCGGTTCCGGGACGGTGGAGGGGCGGCGCGGCTCGGCGCTGAGGTGCTGGTGCAGTACTTCGAGGGCGGACTGGCCGCTGAACGGCGGCCGCCCGGTGACCAGCTCGTACAGCAGGATTCCGGCGCCGTAGATGTCGACGGCGGAGGTCTGCGGGCGGCCCTCGGCACCCTCGGGCGCCACGTACGCGGGCGTGCCGACGAACTCGCTGGTCCTGGTCAGCCCCGGGGAGTCGGCGAGGCGGGCGATACCGAAGTCGGTCAGCATCGGGTGCATCTCGCCGCCGTACTGCTGGAGCAGGACGTTCGCGGGCTTCAGGTCGCGGTGGACTACGCCGTCGGCGTGGCTGGCGGCGAGCGCGTCGGCGATCTGGGCGGTCAGGAGGGCGGCGGCGACGGGCGTGAAGGGCCCGTTCTCGCGCAGGTAGCGGTGCAGGTCGGGGCCCTCGATCAGGTCCATGACCAGCGCCAGCAGATCGCCCTCGACCACCAGGTCCCGTACCCGGACGATGTTCGGGTGGGTGAGGCGGAGCAGGACGGAGCGCTCCCGCAGGAAGCGCATCACGATGTCCGCGTCGCTGGCGAGCTCCTCTTTCAGGACCTTGATCGCCACGGTCTCGCCGGGCTGGCCGGGCACGGCGGCCTCGGCCCCCGCCGTCTCCCGCTGGCGGGCGCGCCAGACAGTGCCTGTGGCGCCGCGCCCCAGCGGCTCCTCAAGGAGGTATTTGCTCCCTACCGGCCGCACGTCATGGCTCCCTGCTGCTTGCCCGTCTTGTCCGTACACCGTGCTATGGGTGTTCCGACCCACTGTAATGCCGCTGTCCTTGGGACCGGGTTGTCGTCTGTCCTGTGATTGCCCTGTGGCCGTCCCGCACGCCTCAGGGGCGGCCGCGCGCTCGCCGTGAACGCCCGTTCGTCCCGCACACGCGAGTAGTCCCGTAGTCCCGCTGGTCCCGCACACGCGAGTACGTACGGGGTCCGGTGCGCGTTCGGCCGGATGGCCGTTCGCGTACCCGTACGTCCTCTCGCACACGTTCCCGTCGTGTTCCCGTACTTGTTCGACGGGAAGACGCTCGTTTTGGGGAAGTTGGTTGCCTGGCGTGGACGTGACCGATCTCAAGCGGACTCGGTCGGTCACTGGTCAGGCACTTTTGCGGGCAGAGCCGACCAATCAAGATCACTTGCGGGTGGGGGACGGGCGCGTTGTCAGTGGCAGGTGCGAGGATGCTCCCGTACTGGCCGACGTGCCCGTGTGGTGGGGGAAGTCTGCGGTGGGGACCGCGCAGCCTCGTTCTCGCCGTCGCGGGTGCCCGCGCGGAAGGGACCGCTGACGGCGATGCAGATCCGGCTGACCGTCGTAGACCCGCTGGGGCCGTCCTCGGAGCCGCGAGGACGTGCCACGGCCTGCGATGTGCTGGTCACGGCACCGGCCGGGACGGCGCTGGCCGCGGTGGCCTCGGGCCTCGCCTCGGCGCTCGGCGGGGACGGGGGCGCCTCGCCGGCCGAGCGGAGCCGGGAGCCCGGCGGCGGGACGGTCGTGCTGTACGCGGGCGCGGAGCGGCTCGACGCACAGCGCCGCACCCTGGGCGAGCCCCCTCTGATCGACGGCGCCGTGCTCACCCTGGGCGCCCCCGCCGAGCCGGGCCCCGAGGTCGACGAGGCCGCGGCCCAGCTGCACGTGGTCGCGGGCCCCGACGCGGGCGGCGTCCACCTCCTGCACGGAGGCAAGATCCGCATCGGCCGCTCCGCCGACGCCGACGTCCCCCTCGACGACCCGGACGTCTCCCGCCTCCACTGCGCGGTCACCGTCTCCCCCGACGGCCGCGTCTCGGTCGCCGACCTCGGCTCCACCAACGGCACCACGCTCGACGGCACGCGCGTGGGCGACCGTGCGGTGCGGTTCGCGCCGGGGGCGCTGCTGCGGGTCGGCGAGTCGACGTTGCGGCTGGCTTCGCCCGGGGGTGCGGGGGCGGTGGGGACCGTGCCGGACGGGGAGGGGCATGTGCGGGTGGGGGCCGAGGGTGTGGGGACGGTTGGAGCGGCGGGGACGGCGGGGACGGCAGGGACGGTTAGGGGTGGGGCTGGGGGTACGGCCGGGGGGGCTGGACCGATTTCGGGACCGGCTTCTGGATCGGGTCCGGGATCGGTTCCAGGAGCATCGGGATCTGTCGCGGGTGCCGTTGTGCCGCATGTGCCGCACGCGCGCGTGGGGAGTCCCGGCGGACAGGGATCGGCGGGCTGGGGCGCGGCCGGGGAGGCCCCCGGTGCGCAGGAGCACGGGCCCGTGGAGCCGCCGATCGTGCCGGGGCAGGGGCGGGCGCCGCGGATCGAGAGCAGGGGCGTGGACGGGGGCGGGGCCGCGGGGGCGCGTGGTACGACTCCGGCCGCGGCTCCCCGAGACATGGCTCACCCGGGTGACGCGGTCGAGGACCGCCCCTCCAGCTCGCGCAAGGGCACACCCCTGCGGGGCACGGACGTACCCCAGGGGCTGCGGAGGCGTGGCGGGCTCGGCGCGTGGGCGCGTCGGCTGGCCGGTGGGCGGGGCGAGCAGCCGGGGAGCGAGACGCAGGCGTACGACGAGGAAGGCTCGGCCCCGGAGCCCTTCGTCACGCTGCCGCAGGCGCCCGAGGTGTGGCCGAACCCGGCGGAGCTGCTGCTCACGGCGCTGGGACCGGGACCGCGGCTGTGGGAGCGCGGGCCGGGAAACCCCGAGGCGCTGGCGGTACGGCTGGGCACGGCCGACCGGATGGCGCCCGACGGCTCCGGACTGGTCCCCGCGGTGCCGGTGACCGCCGGGCTGCGGGAGGTCGGCGCACTCGGACTGGCCGGGCCGCGCCCCCGGCTCATGGGGCTGGCCCGCGCGGTCGTGGCCCAGCTCGCCGGGCTGCACTCCCCCGACGCGCTGGAGCTCGTGCTGATCAGCGCGGACCGCTCCCGCTCGCCGGAGGAGCGCACCGCCGACTGGTCCTGGCTCGGCTGGCTCCCCCACGTGCGCCCCACCCACGGCCAGGACTGCCGCCTCCTCCTCGCCTACGACCGCGAACAGGCCACGGCCCGCACGGAGGAGCTCCTGCGCCGCCTGGAGGACCACCTCACCGACGCGGGACGCTCCGCCCCGGGCACGGCACGCGCGGGCGGACAGCCCCTCGGCGGAGCCGCTCGCACGGACGCCTACGGCGCCGGGGGTGCCGACAGCAAGGGCGGCGGCCCTCACGGTGCCACCACCGGCTCCGGCCGACCGCCGGGCGACGACAGCGGACCGGTCTCCGCTCCCTGTGCGGCGGGCGAAGCCCGTCACTCGGGCGCCTACGGCACCGGTGCCGTAGGCAGCCGGGGCAGCGGCGGCCTCCCCGGAACTGCGGGCAACGTCGGCCGGGGCCCGGCCGACGGCGGCGTCCCGCCCCGTGCCTCCGGCCCGACCGGCGCACACCCCGGCACATACGGCACCCGGCAAGACGCCACGCCCGGCGGGCACTCCGGCCAAACACCCGCCGACGGCAATGCCCCGCCCCACACCTCCGGCCCAGCGGGCGCCCACCCCGGCGCATACAACACCTCCAGCCGGACACCGGCCGACGGCAGCGGCCCCACCCGCGCCTCCGGCCCAACGGGCACACACCCCGGCACGTACGGCACCCGGCAAGACGCCACCCCCGGCAAGCACCCCGGCCAAGCACAGACCGACGGCGGCGTCCCGACCCGCGCCTCCGGCCCGACCGGCGCACACCCCGGCACGTACGGCACCCCGCAACACGCCACCCCCGGCAAGCACCCCGGCCAAACACCCGCCGACGGCAGTGACCCCACCCCCAACTCCGGCCCGGCAGGCGCCCACCCCGGCGCATACAACACCTCCAGCCGGACACCGGCCGACGGCAGCGCTCCCACCCGCGCCTCCGGCCCAGCGGACACGCACACGGGGGCGTACGACACCCCGCGAAGCAGCCCTTCGGCCCCCGCTCCCGCCCCCGTGGGCGCCCGCCCGGCCGTATACGGCGCCCCGGACGGCACCGCCCCCACCGAACACCCCGTGCGTCGGCCCTCCTGGGCCCGTGACGACGAGGCGGTGGACGTCGGCTTCGCCGGGCCGTACACCGTGGTGCTCGTGGACGGGGACCCGGGTGGGGCGGATGTGCGGGAGGCGGTCGTGCGGCTGGCTCAGGAGGGGGCCGTGGCGGGGATCCACGTCGTGTGCCTCGCCGAGACCGCGGCCGCGTCGCCCGCGTCGCCGGTGACGGAGACGTACGAGGCGGCCTGCGCGGTCTCGCCGGCGTTCCTCGTGTGCGGGGCCGTGGCCCTGCTCAGCGGGGACGTGGCCACCGCCCTGCGGCTGATGCGGGTCGCACCGGCCGACCCGGCCACCCACCAGCCGGCGCGCCACACCACACCGGGCACCCCGGCCGCCCACGACACGCCGGGCACCTTGGGCGCGCCCTCCCCCAGCACCCCTGCCGCCCATGACACCCCCGCAAGCCACCCGCCCCCCAACCACGCGGGCCGTACGCACACCAGCCTCACGGGCCACCTCACACCCGAGCCCCCCGGCCCCGGTCAGGTCGCCGTCTCCGGCGGGCCCATGGGGCACGGCACCGTCGCCTCCGTGGACGCGGTGTCGGCGGCGTGGGCCGAGCGGTTCGCACGGGCGTTGGCACCGTTGCGGACGGACGGGGCAGGCGGCGACCGGCAGCAGCGATTGTCCGCGCCGTTGCCCCAAGCGGCGCGGCTGCTGGACGAGTTGGGGCTGGCGCGGGCCACCCCGGCGTCGCTGATGACGCGTTGGGCGGACGCGGCCGACGACAGGGAGGCGCTCGGCGGACGGGCCTGGGCCGTGCTCGGCGCCGGCCCGCGCGGCCCCGTCACCGTGGACCTCGCCGCCCAGGGCCCGCATCTGCTGATCGAGGGCCCGCCCGGCAGTGGCCGTACGGAGCTGCTGCGCTCCATCGCCGCGTCGCTTGCCGCCGCCGAGCGGCCCGACCGGCTGGCCATCGCTCTCGTGGACGGCCGGGACAGCAGCGGGGCCGGGACCGGGACCGTCGGCCGGACCGGTGAAGGGCTGCGTGTCTGCACCGACCTGCCCCACGTCGGTACCCACCTGACCGCCAACGACCCCGTCCGTATGCGGGAGTTCGCCCAGTCCCTCAGCGCCGAGCTCAAACGCCGGGCCGAGTTGGTCGGCCACCTCGACTTCGCCGCCTGGCACGCCCGGGGCAGGTCGTCCGGCCGTATCGTCGCCCAGCGCCCGCCGACCGCAGGCGCACCCGGCACCCCCGGCACCCCCGGCACCCCGAACGCCTCCCCCGGTGCCGCCGACCTCGACACACCCCCCAGCTCCACCCTCCGCCTCCGCCCGGCCGCGACCCGCACGCGCGGCCAGGCCGGTCCGCCGCCGGCCCTCGCCCGGCTGGTGGTGATCGTCGACGACCTCGACATGCTGCTCTCGCCACCGTTGGGTTCGCCCGGCCGTCCCTCGGCCGGTTCAGTCGTACGGGCGCTGGAGGCGGTGGCCCGGGAGGGCGCCCGGCTCGGGGTGCACCTGGTCGCCGCCACCGCCGGTGGGCCCCGTACGGCCGAGAGCGGGCTCGCGCGCGCGGCCGCCCTCCGGGTCACACTGGAGGCCCCGTCGCCCGGGCCGGACGAACCGGCGCCGGGGCGGGGGCAGTTGACGGTCGGCGGTCGGACCACGCCGTTCCAGGCGGGGCGGGTGACGGGGCGTATCCCCCGTACGGCCACGCTGCGGCCCACGGTCGTTCCGGTGGACTGGGTCCGCATGGGCGACCCGCCCACCCGGCGGCCGGTCCGCGAACTGGGCAACGGACCCACGGACCTGGCCCTCCTCGCCAGCGCGCTCGACCGTGCGGCGCGGGAGGTCTCGGCGGCGGAGGTGCCGTCGCTGCTGTGACCCCGGCACCACACGACCCTCAGCACCGCACGACCCCCGGCAACACCGCACCCCCCAGCGCTGCCCAGACCTAGGACCTCCGGCTCCCCCCTCGGATCGTGACCGCGTTCGAGGAGAAGTACGGGTGGGACGTAACCGCCCCCACACGCCCGGGAGTTGGCGGCATACTGCTGGAAGTGCGTGTACGTCGTTGGCGACTGACCGGCACAGCCCAGTGACCGCCGCGGCAGGAACCGCCTCGCCGTACCTTGCCGCAGCTTGCCGCGGATGAGCAGCCGACCGGATTCGGCCTCGTCGGCCCGCCCCACCGCCGGAGGCACACGTCACGACGCGGTTACGATCACCGAGTTGACACCGCAGGCGCTCTTGCCGCCCCCCGAGACCCGGCGTAGACCAGAGCGCACGGGACAGCGCCGAACGTTCGACGAGGCAACGACGCACGAAGAACGGGGCAGTCATGCGCAGCACTCTTCGTACACGCAAGTCCAACCACACCACCTTCTCCCACAGGTCACCCAGGTCACCCGGAGCCGCGAAGGCCGTGGCCGCGCTCGCGGCCGGTGCCCTCGCCCTCGCGCTCACCGCATGCGGCGGTGACGACGACGGCGACGAGGGCGGTACCGGCGACAACGGCGGCACCGAGGTCACCGTCCAACTGCCCGAGCTCGACGGCCAGAAGCTGGAGGTCGCGGCCGTCTGGACCGGGCCCGAGCAGGAGAACTTCACCAAGGTCCTGGACGAGTTCGAGAAGCGCACCGGCGCGGAGGTGAGCTTCGTGCCGACGGGCAACAACACCTCCACGTTCCTCGGTACCAAGATCCAGGGCGGCCAGCCACCGGACGTCGCGTTCCTGCCTCAGGTCGGCGTGCTGCACCAGTTCGCCGAGCAGGGCTGGCTCAAGCCGATCGGCACCGAGACACAGACCCAGCTCGACAAGAACTTCTCCCAGGGCTGGAAGGACCTGGGAGCGTACGAGGGCACCCAGTACGGCGTGTACATGAAGGCGGCGAACAAGTCCCTCGTCTGGTACAACACGCATGCCTTCGACGCCGCCGGTATCGCAGAGGAGCCCACGACCTGGGACGAGTTCCTCACCACCGCCCAGACTCTCTCCGACGCGGGCACCCCCGCCGTGTCCATCGGCGGCGCGGACGGCTGGACGCTCACCGACTGGTTCGAGAACGTCTACCTCTCGCAGGCCGGCCCGGAGAAGTACGACCAGCTGGCCGCGCACGAGATCCCGTGGACGGACCCCTCGGTCGAGGAGGCCCTGACCACACTGGCGGAGCTGTGGGGCAACGACGATCTGATCGCGGGCGGCGCGTCCGGGGCACTGCAGACGGAGTTCCCGAAGTCGATCACGCAGACGTTCTCCGGTGACACCCCGGCGGGCATGGTCTTCGAGGGCGACTTCGTGTCCGCCAGCATCAACGCCGACACCGACGCGGAGGTCGGCACGGACGCGAAGGTCTTCCCGTTCCCGGCGGTCGGCGACGAGTCGCCGGTGGTCAGCGGCGGTGACGTGGCCGTGGCGCTGAAGGAGAGTGAGGGCGCGCAGGCGCTGCTGGCCTTCCTCGCCTCGACCGAAGCGGCCGAGGTGTGGGCCGCCCAGGGCGGCTTCGTCTCCCCCAACAAGGAGATGGACACAGGTTCGTACCGGGACGACGTCACCCGGGACATCGCCGAGGCGCTGCTCGCGGCGGGCGACGACTTCCGCTTCGACATGTCCGACCAGGCCCCGGCGGCCTTCGGCGGCACCCAGGGCGTCGGCGAGTGGAAGCACTTGCAGGACTTCCTGGCGAACCCGGACGACGTGGCGGGCGCCCAGCGCAAGCTGGAGGCGGACGCGGCCAAGGCGTACCAGAGCAGCTGACGGCCATGTCATCGGTCGCCAAGCCGACGGAGGGCGCGGGCGTACTGCCCCCGCCCTCCGTCAAGTCGCGCAAGGGCGTGACGGGCACCCGGCTGTGGGTGGCGGTGCTGTTCCTGCTGCCCGCGCTGGTGCTGCTCGGCGCGCTCGTGGTCTACCCGATCGGGTACTCGGTGTGGCGGAGCCTGTACAACGCCGACGGTTCGGGCTTCGTCGGCTTCGACAACTACGTCGACATCTTCTCCAACGACTCCACGCTCACCGCCGTACGCAACACGGCGATCTGGGTCGCGGTCGCGCCCGCGGTCGTCACCGCGCTCGGCCTGATCTTCGCCGTCCTCACCGAACGGGTGCGCTGGGGAACGGCGTTCAAGCTGATCGTCTTCATGCCGATGGCGATCTCGATGCTCGCCGCGGGCATCATCTTCCGGCTGGTGTACGAGCAGGACCCGGACCAGGGCGTCGCGAACGCGGTGGTCACCTCCGTGCACGATGTGTTCGTGGACGAGTCGGTGTACCCGAACGCCCGGCCCAACGCCGACGTCAGCGACCTGGAGGCGTCCGGCGGCGGCTCCTTCACCTCCACGGGGACCGTCGAGGCGGGCAGTCCGGCGCTGCTCCCCCTGGTCGGCATCGCCCCGAACCGGCTGCCCGGCGACCCGCAGGACGCCGGGACGCCGACGGGCGACGGGATCACCGGCACCGTCTGGCTGGACTTCAAGCTCGGCGGCGGCGGGGAGAAGGGCGCGATCGACGCCGGCGAGAAGGGCCTGGAGGGCGTCAAGGTGGAGGCCGTCAGGGACGGTGCGGTCGTCGCCTCCACGACCAGCGGCGCCGACGGCACCTTCAGCCTCCCCGAGTCCGCCGACGGGGCCCAGCTCCGGCTCCCCGGCTCGAACTTCGCGGCCCCCTACAACGGCATCGACTGGCTCGGCCCGACCCTCGTGACCCCGGCCATCATCGGCTCGTACGTCTGGATGTGGGCGGGCTTCGCGATGGTGCTGATCGCGGCGGGGCTCGCCGGGGTCGACCGGAATCTCCTGGAGGCCGCGCGGGTGGACGGCGCCAACGAGTGGCAGGTGTTCAGAAAGGTCACGGTCCCGCTGCTGGCGCCCGTCCTGGTGGTCGTCCTCGTCACGCTGATGATCAACGTGATGAAGATCTTCGACCTGGTCTACATCATCGCGCCCCAGCCCAGCCAGGACGACGCCAACGTCCTCGCCCTGCAACTGTTCCTGTCGTCCTTCGGCGGCGGGGGCAACTACGGCGTGGGCAGCGCGATCGGTGTTCTCCTGCTGCTGCTCGTCCTGCCGGTGATGTGGGTCAACATCCGGCGACTCAGGAAGGAGCGCCAGCGGTGACCGCACCCGACACGCCGACGCCCGCACCCGACACGCCGACGCCCGCTCCCGGCACTCCCGGCACTCCCGGCACTCCCGGCACTCCCGGCACTCCCGGCACTCCCGGCAAGGACACCTCCCTACGCCCCAAGCGGTCCATCGCCGCCCGCGTGGCGAGCGGCGCGGCCGGTGGCGTCCTGCGGGTCTTCCTCCTCCTGGTCGCGCTGTTCTGGCTGGTGCCGACCTTCGGTCTGTTCGTCTCGTCGTTCCGCGACCCGACGGACATCGCCGCCGAGGGCTGGTGGAAGGTCTTCACGGCCCCCGCCCAGCTGACGACGGCGAGCTACGAGTCGCTCCTGAAGAACGACGACGTCACCAGCGCCCTGTTCAACACGGTCTGGATCACGGTTCCGGCGACGCTGCTCGTCGTCCTCATCGGCGCGATGGCCGGATACGCCTTCGCGTGGATGGACTTCAAGGGCCGCGACTGGTGGTTCCTGGCCGTCGTGGCGCTGCTGGTGGTGCCGGTACAGGTGGCGCTGATCCCGCTGTCCTCCCTGTTCGGCGACATCGGGATCTACGGGGACATCATCGGCGTGGTCCTCTTCCACGTCGGTTTCGGACTCCCGTTCGCGATCTTCCTGTTGCGCAACTTCTTCGCGGAGATCCCCCGGGAACTCCTGGAGGCGGCCCGGCTCGACGGCGCCGGAGAGGCACGGCTCTTCGCGACCGTCGTCCTGCCGCTCGGCGCGCCCGCGATCGCGTCCCTCGGGATCTTCCAGTTCCTGTGGGTGTGGAACGACATGCTGGTGGCCCTGGTCTTCTCGGACTCGGGCTCGCAGCCGCTCACCGTCGCCCTGCAGCAGCAGGTACGGCAGTTCGGCGCGAACATCGAGATCCTGGCGCCCGGCGCCTTCATCTCGATGGTCATCCCGCTGGCCGTGTTCTTCGCGTTCCAGCGGCAGTTCGTGTCCGGCGTGATGGCGGGCGCGGTCAAGTAGCCGTCGTCGTACGGCGTTCGAGGGGCGGGCCGGGGTGGCCCGCCCCTCCTCGTTCACCCCAGTTCATCCCGGTTCCCCCGTATGCAGCAGCCGACGTAACCCGATCGCCACGGAGGGCGTTTGCGGGCAGTATGCCCGCGCCGACCCATGGATGTCCTCCTTGACCAGGTTCAGTGTCATCGTCCCCGCGTACAAGGTTCAGGCGTACCTCCACGAATGCCTGGACTCCGTGCTGTCCCAGTCCTTCACCGACCTCGAACTGATCGTCGTCGACGACGGCTCGCCGGACGCCTGCGGCGCCATCGCCGACGAGGCCGCGGCCCGCGACGCCCGCGTACAACCGGTCCACCTGCCCGAGAACGCCGGCCCCGGCCCCGCCCGCAACGCCGGCCTGCGCCTGGCGACCGGCGACTATCTGCTCTTCCTCGACGGCGACGACCCCCTCACCCCGGGCGCCCTCCAGGCGATCACCGACCGTGTCAAGGAGACCGGCGACCCGGACGTCCTCGTCCACGACTACGCCCGCGTCCACTGGACCGGCGAGACGGTCCGCAACCGGCGCGCGCTCCAGCTCACCGAGCGGGGCCCGGCGCCCTTCCGCCTGCCCGACCGGCCGGGCCTGCTCACCCTCCTCCCGGCGGCCTGGAACAAGGCGTACCGGCGGGAGTTCATCGAGCGGGAGGGCTTCACCTTCCCGTCCGGCGACCACGAGGACATCCCCTGGACCTACCCGGTCCTGATGGCCGCCGAGTCCCTCGCCACCCTCGACCGGGTCTGCGTGCACCACCGCAGGCGCCGCCGGATCGGTGCGCCCGGGCGTCGGCACCTCGACGTCTTCGAGCAGTACGACCGCCTCTTCGCGTACGTCGACGAGCACGCCCGGCTGGCCGGCTGGCGGCCGGTGCTGTTCCGCCGCATGGTCGAGGACCTGGCGTCCCTGTACGTCCACCGGCTCCCGCCCGGCACCCGCGCCGAGTTCCTGCGCAAGGCCCGCGCGCACTACTCCCGTCACCGCGTCCTCGGCGCCCCGGTCCGCCGCCCGCGCCATCTCCTCGTCCGCCTGGGCACCCACCGCACCTACCGCCTGCTGTCGCTCGCCTCCCGCGCCGCCAGAAGCGCGACCAAGGCCATCTCGACAGCCCTGCAAGGCAGTTGGCGTACGGCCCTGCGCCTCCACTACCGCGTCCAGCGCTGCCTGCCCCTGCGCGAGGACCGCGCCGTCTTCTCCGCGTACGGCGGCCGGGGCTACGTCTGCAACCCGGCCGCACTGGAGTCGGCGTTCCGTACGCTCGTCCCGCGCATCCGCACGGCGTGGATCGCGCACCCCGAGCACCACCACACGCTCCCGACGGCGACCCGCCGCGTGACGCCCGGTTCGCTGGCGTACTGGACGGCGCTGGCCCGCGCCAAGTACCTGGTGAACAACACCGGCTTCGACCCCCGCCTGGTCAAGCGCCCCGGCCAGATCCTGGTCCAGACGCAAGCCGGCACCCCGCTCAAGCGCGTGGGCCTCGACCTCCAGGACCGCCCGGCCGCCGCCCGCGGCACGGACTTCGGGCAGCTGCTGCGCGACGCGGACCAGTGGGACTACGTCGTGTCCGGCAACCGTCACTCCACGCTGGTCTGGGAGCGCGTGTTCCCGTCCGGGTTCGAGACACTGGAGTACGGCCAGCCGCGTAACGACGCCTTCCAGCGGGCGACTTCGGTCGACGTGGACCGGGCACGCTCCTCGCTCGGCATCCCCGAGGGCGCCATCGCCATCCTGTACGCCCCGACCCACCGCGACTACCGGCGCACCCAGCGCGTCCCCCTGGACCTGGAGCGCGTCCTGCGCCGGCTCGGTCCGCGTTTCGTGGTGCTGGCCCGCGCCCACCCGTCGTACGGCGCCCCGCTCGTCGAGGCCTCCGGCGGCCGCCTCCTCGACGTGAGCGGCCACCCGAGCATCGAGCACCTGTGCCTGGCCTCGGACGCGCTGCTCACCGACTACTCGTCCCTGATGTTCGACTACGCCGGCCTCGACCGCCCGATCGTGATCCACGCGGACGACTGGGAGGCGTACGAGGCCGCCCGTGGCACCTACTTCGACCTGCGCTCCTTCCCACCGGGCGCGGTCGCGCGCGGTGAGGACGAGCTGATCGACATCTTCGCGACGGGCCACTGGCGCGGTTCGCGCTCCACGCAGCTGCGGTCCGCGTTCCGGGAGCGCTTCTGCGCGCACGACGACGGGCGCGCCGCGGAGCGGGTGGTACGGCGGGTGGTGTTCGGCGAGACGAAGCGGACGGGTCTGCCGCGAGCCCTACCGCTGGCGGAGCGGAAGCCCGTACCGTCGGCGGCGGCGGCGTTCACGGTGTCCGCGTCTCTGACGAGCGTGCCGTCGCCGGGCGGCCCGGTGCTGGTGCCCGACAGCCGCCGCTGAATACACCCGAAGCCGCCCGAAGCCGACGTTCTGTGGAACCCTGGGATCTCGTGAGCCTCGTGAGTCTCCGCACCGGAGCCCGTAGCCGTACCCGTACCCGTACCCGCCCCGGTTCGCCCTCCTCGTCGCGCCCGACCCCCACCCGTCCGACCACGTGGCGCCCGTCCGGGCGGCCGGGACGCTGAGCACCCGCACGACGGAGCCCCGCGTACGCGATGTACGCGGGGCCCCACGAGGTGGGTGAACGCGGGGGGGTTACTCGACGACGAGCTCGACCGGGATGTTGCCGCGGGTGGCGTTGGAGTACGGGCAGACCTGGTGGGCGGCCTCGACGAGCTTGCGGCCGGTGGCCTCGTCCACGGAGTCCGGCAGCTCGACGCGGAGCACGACCGAGAGGCCGAAGCCCTCGCCCTGCTTGGCGATGCCGACCTCACCGGTGACGGCGGCCTCGCTGACGTCGACCTTGGCCTGGCGGCCGACGAGGCCGAGGGCGCTGGCGAAGCAAGCGGCGTAACCGGCGGCGAACAGCTGCTCCGGGTTGGTGCCCTGACCGGTGCCGCCCATCTCCACCGGGATCGCCAGTTCGAGGTCGAGCTTGCCGTCGTTGGTGACGGCGCGGCCCTCGCGGCCGTGGGTGGCGGTGGCTACGGCGGTGTAGAGCGCACTCATGGATGGACCATCCCTCTCACAGTTCATGTCAGGCGGTCCGGTCCGACCGCCTCGCACGACCAAGTAGAGCACACAATTCAATTGCACACAACTAAATGGCGGGCACGCGCTACCCTGGAACCATGACCACGACCACGAGCCCCGCATCCCTGAACGAGGAGGACTTCCTCCGCCTGGACCGGCAGATCTGCTTCTCCCTGCACGCGGCCTCGCGCGCGTTCAACAGCGTGTACCGGGTCGTACTGAAGGACCTGGGGCTCACCTACCCCCAGTACCTGGTGATGCTGGTGCTGTGGGAGCACGGCGAACTCCCGGTGAAGAAGCTCGGCGAACACCTGCGCCTCGACTCCGGCACGCTGTCCCCCCTCCTCAAGCGCCTGGAGGCCGCCGGTCTCGTACGCCGTGAGCGCAGCGCCCGCGACGAGCGCTCGGTGGAGGTACGGCTGACCGACGAGGGCACGGCCCTGCGCGAGCGCGCCCAGGCCGTCCCCCGCCGTATCGTCGCCGCCACCGGCTTCGACATCGACGAGGTACGCGACCTCCGCTCCCGCCTCGACCGGCTGACGGCCACGCTGGACGCGGCGTCGCTGGAGGAGACGCCCGACTGCGTCTAGGTTTGTCTGTCCGGCGGATACAGACTCACGGACGAGGACGAGAGGGAGGCCGCACATGGCCTGGTTGATCACCGGCGGTGCCGGCTACATCGGGGCACACGTCGTCCGCGCGATGCTCGACGCGGGCGAACGGGCCGTGGTCTACGACGACTTGTCCACGGGCATCGCCGAACGCGTCCCCGAGGCGGTGCCGCTGGTGATCGGCTCCACCCTGGACGGCGACCTGCTGGCACGCACGATCGAGGAGCACGGCGTCACCGGTGTCGTACACCTGGCGGCGAAGAAGCAGGTGGGCGAATCGGTCGAACTGCCGCTGCACTACTACCACGAGAACGTCGAGGGCCTACGGGTGCTGCTCCAGGCGGTGACCTCCGCCTCCGTCCCGTCCTTCGTCTTCTCCTCCTCCGCGGCCGTGTACGGCATGCCGGACGTGGACCTGGTGACGGAGGAAACCCCTTGCGTGCCCATGAGCCCGTACGGCGAGACCAAGCTCGCGGGCGAGTGGCTGGTCCGCGCCACGGGCCGGGCGACCCCCGACCTGTCGACGGCCTCCCTGCGCTACTTCAACGTGGCGGGCGCGGCCGCACCGGAGTTGGCCGACGTGGGCACCTTCAACCTCGTACCCATGGTCTTCGAGAAGCTGACGGAGCGCGCGGCGCCCCGTATCTTCGGCGCCGACTACCCGACACCGGACGGCACATGCGTCCGCGACTACATCCACGTCGTCGACCTGGCGGAGGCCCATGTCACGGCGGCCCGCCGACTACGGTCCTCCCCGGGCCTCGACCTCACCCTCAACATCGGCCGCGGGGAAGGCGTTTCGGTCCGCGAGATGATCGACCGCATCAACACGATCACCGGCCACGACCTGCCGCCCGTGGTGACGGACCGCCGCCCCGGCGACCCCGCCCGAGTCGTCGCCTCGGCGGACCGCATCGCCACCGAGCTGTGCTGGAAGGCCCGGTACGGCGTCGACGACATGATCTCCTCGGCGTGGGCAGGGTGGGTGCGGTCGCATCCAGGGGCGGGGGCGTCGGCCTGAGCCGGGGGCCCTGCCGGGCGGGAGCCAGGTGGGCGCAGAGTCCCAGCGACACGCCGCATTGACGCCATGTCGCTGGGACGGTACGGACACTTGGAGTCTGCACCGACGCTCAACCCACCCAGGTCACCCTCTGGATGTAAACACGCTTCCGATAATCGATGACCTGATACCACACCATGAGCGGGCCCATGGCGATCACACGCAGACCCTGCGGATTCGTCACGCTGGCCCCGTCACCCGGGTCCTGTCCCAGCGAGGCAAGCACGACCAGCTCTCGTGCGACCTCTTCAGCCGCCGCTCGCCCCTCGTCAGGAAGATCGCCGACCACCCAGTCCGGTTCCGCCCCGTATTCCCAAGCCCACTCCGGGTCCGACGGCTCCTGGTCGTTCAATCCTCGATCTCCTGCTCGGCCTCGCGCAGAATCCTGTTGATCTCCGCCATGGCCGCACGAAACGCGATCTCGCCGACGGAGTCGTCCTGCGAAATCCGTTCGGCCTCATGCAGACGGGCCGCCCGCTGTGGATCTCGCTCGATCGCCACGAAGACCCCCCAGCGTTTCAGAAAGAGCTGGAGCGGAGCCGTACTCCCGGTCTGGCTGGCCTGGTCGAATGCCCGTCCGGCCTCCAGATCGAACTGCGGCAGATCCACAAGACTCAGCCGCTTCACAGTCTCGCGCAAGGCGTCCCTGGTCAGAGGAGGCATCGGGACAATCGGCCCGTCGTGATGCACCGGCTGTGCACTCATCCCTCGTTCCCCTCTCTCCCGCCAGTCGGATTCGACTTGCCCGGACTCATCACCTGCCAGGGTAGCCGCGCACGGGGACAGCCGAGCGGTCATCGCCCACCCCCGGACAGCCCCGACGCCCCGAGCTCGAACCAGACCCCCTTCCCGCCCTCGCCCCTCCCTCCGGTCCGCCACCCACCACGTTCGACTCCCCAGCGCCCCTCGGTCACGGAGTCGACGATCCACAGACCGCGCCCGCACTCGGGGTCGTAGCCCTCCCGCATGACGGGCAGCGTCACGTCCCCGTCGTAGACCGTTGCGCGTACGCCGGCCGGGTTGGCGATGAGCCGGAGCCCGGCGGCCGTTCCAGCCGCCGCGTGGAGGCACGAGTTGGTGACCAGCTCCGAGACGCAGAGGGTCGCGTCGTCCACGAGGGCGCCGAGTCGCTGTGCGTGCAGCACGGAGGCGACGAAGTCGCGGGCGACGCCGGGGGAGGTGTCGAGGGAGGGGATGCGGAGGGTGTATTCGGGCATGGGGGATCGACTCCAACTTGCCGTGAGTACAGGAGAGTTGACGGCAGGCGGGAGTACCAGCAACCGAGGGTGTCGCCTGCATCACCGAAGGTAGGGCGCAACCCATATGCGCCGCAACCTATATGCTCAGAATGCCAACCTGCCGAGTGACCCGTGCCATGCTTGCCCGGCACACTCGTACGCTGGAAAGACCAGGGGGACGCCAGAGATGCCGCTCAGGAGCAATCCCACCTATCGGCAGGAGCGATTGGGGGCCGAGCTGCGCAAGATGCGCGAGCGCGCGGGCATCACCGGGCGAGCCGCAGCCGCGCTGCTCAGCTCAAGCCCCATGTATCAAAGCCATGTCGAGAACGGCCGCAGCGGCATCAGCGAGGACCGCATCCGGCGCCTGGCCAGTCACTGCGCCTGTGACGATTCCACGTACATCGATGGGCTGGTTGCCATGGCCGCGGAGCGGGGCAAAGGCTGGTGGGAGGAGTACCGCGGCGTCGTGGTCCCCAGCGGCCTCAACCTGGCGGAGCTGGAGCACCACGCCATGCGCATCCAGACCTTCCAAATGGCGCACATTCCCGGCCTGTTGCAGACCGAGGATCACGTGCGAGCCGTGTTCCGCTACGGATCGCCAGAGCTGATGCCCCAGGACCTAGAGGCGTATGTGGCGTTCCGTCTGCGCCGCCAGCACATCATCACGGACTCACCTGAGACTCCGTACGAAGCGATCATCCACGAGGCAGCCCTGCGCATTCTCGTCGGCGGTCGCAAGGCAGCCCACGCACAGCTACAGCGCATCCTAGAACTCTCGGAGCTGGACCACGTGACCGTGCGCGTCCTGCCGTTCGCAGCCGAGGACTTCGCCGGCGCTGGGCACTCGATGGACTACCTGCACGGCCTCGCCCCCCAGCTGGACACCGTGCAGACCGACACCGGTCACGGCAGCGTCTTCTACGATGCCGAGCCACTGCTCATGCGCTACCGCAAGCGGTACGACAGAGTGGCAGGATCAGCCTTTGACCCGGCCAAGTCCCGGAACTTCATCGCCCAAACGCTTCGGGAACTCTGAAAGGCACCGGCATGCCCACATCCCTCACCTGGCAGAAGTCGTCCTTCTCGGGCGGCAGCACAGGCGACAGCTGCGTCGAACTCGCCCCCTCCGCCTCCACTCCCATCCCCACATCCATACACCTCCGCGAAAGCGACCACCCCACCACCATCCTCACCACCACCCCCGCCCTCCTCCACGCCCTCCTCACCACCCTCAAGACCGGTCAACTTGCCTGACCCACGGCTCCAACGCGCCCTCGGCGCTGCTCTCGGCCCGGCCGTCGGCGACGCCCTGGGCGCACCCTTCGAGTTCGAGCCCGAGGGTGCCTTCTCGACCCGCTCCCCGGGAACCGGTCACCACGGCGAGACGAGATGACAGTGCCGCGCCCGGCACGAACTCGGTGCCCTGCTCGACATCATCCCGCGACAGGCACTCTCTCCGGTGGCGGTTTGAACGACGAGGCTTGACACCACCCGGTTCCGGCACACTCGCCTCTGCGTCCTCCTGGCTCCTAGCGATACGGAAGGCGCCGAGGGCGAGGTTACGCAGGTCGGCCACGGTGCAGGGCGCGACCAGCCACGACGGGCACACAGGTGAAGCACCGGACTTCCAGCGGGGCGCTTAGCGACCCTCGGACTCACGTGATCGTTCCCGGCCGATCGCGAGAACGACAGAGTCTTGACGCAATCCGGATATGAGACAAAAAAAGGGGGGAATAAATCGGAAGCAACCTTGCCGATCGCGATAATAAGGCCAGCAGTCGATTTCAGACACTATTACCGAGACACCTTCACTTCGAAAGCTTGTTCACCGAAGATCTCTCCCGAGAGCCCTCATCGGGAACATTCGAAGAATGGCGTAAATTCCATGAAGCCCCTTGGTAGATCCATCGCCCTCGTCGCCGCGAGTGCAGCCGTGGCTGCTGGCATTCTCGCTTCACCGGCCAGTGCGGCAACCCCCCAGCCCCCCAAGGAATTGGGAAACGTCAAGGAATGGGGTGTGGTTGAAATCACAGTCGATGCATCCTCGATGGTAACTCCGATGGCCACCAAGGATGTTGGTGGCGGCTCATGGACTTACGGCACTGAATTGACGGCCGACGGAAAGCGCTGCTACTCGTACTACTTCCATGGATCCGTGGCCCACAAGTCGACCGCGAAGATAGCCAACGCCAGCAACACGGACACCGCGCGTGCCGGAGTGACCTCCAGGGCCAGCAGAACGGCAGGCGCCGCGTACACGTGCTACGCATACTGGGGCAAGCTCTAAGAATCTTCCAGGCTCCGACCATCGCGGCCCCGGCCCGCCACCCCGGGATGCGGCGTGGCTCAGGGGCCGCGAAGTCGCACCTCGCCGGTCTACTCACTCCGATGCCCGCCAGCGTACGGTGCGATGAGCGCCTTCGCCGCTTCGCGCCTCGCTACTGAAAAGGACTCCATCGAACGCCGTGTCCCCTTCACGCTCCTCCATCCTGGCGCCTGTGGCCGCGCTGATAGCCGGCGCGGCACTCGGAGTCCTCGCCCCACTCCTTGAGACAGCCGACGCTTCAGCAGTCCACGTGGCACATCTTGTCTTGGCTGCAGGGTGGTCCTGGGCAGCCCTGGCTTTTTGTGTCGGCCTCGCATGTAAATCCTGGATCAAGTCCGCCGTCTTGGCCCCTGCATCCCTCACCGCAGGCGTGATCACTTACTATGTGACCAAATTGGAGCGAGGGGAATTCTTGGAAGCGGTGAACCTGGATGACCCTTCGCAAGGAGTTCAGGTTTACTGGGCGGGCTTCATATCAAAAACGGTGTTCTGGTGCGTAGCGGCAGTCGTTCTGGGGCTTATTTTGGGGTTGGCCGGGAATCTGGCCCGAGATCGGGGATTTCGCGGCCTGCCCTTTCAAGCCTCGATTCCACTGGTAGCTATCGTGGAGACATCAATGCGGCTCCGCGCCGAAGCCTCGCTGCAAGGGGAACTCGCTAGTACGACATGGAGCGTCACCCGCCTTGTAGCCGTGGCTGTCGTTGTCGCTCTAGTGGGGCATGTGATGATCACCCGTTGGCATCGACGCACCGCAGTACCCGGCGCACGGTCGCCTCGCCGGGCGCCCGGTCCCGATCACGCAGCATAGCCCCGCAGTGGAGAACGAGCCGGTCAGTGGTGTCGGCGGCTCATCGGCGATTGCGGTGAGGGACTTCGCTCCGGGCAAGACCATGCAGGCCAGGACATACAACAGTCGGTGGCGCCGCCCCGGAACCAGCGCGGGTCGGGCAGGCGGCGCAGCCGGTCCAGCAAGTCGGACGGTTCATTGGAGCGGGCCGGACCGGTACCAGCGAGTTGGCGCAGCCCGGCGGGGGTGGGCGATGTTGTCGCAGCAGGCGCGGTCTTCCGTTGTGGTGATCAGCGGACTCGACACTCCGTTGGGTATCAGGCCCATACCGGCTACGTCGAGCCAACCGCGAGAACGACGGAACTCTGTCTTGGCTCCCAAGCTCGGAGGATGTTGCCCCTACCCTCACTTCGCTGGAGAAACCATGCGCAAAACGACCAGCGCACTCCTCGGCACAGCGATCACGGCCGGATTGATAACAGGCTGCAGCTTCCAGAAGACCGTGGCCGAGCCCGACTCCGTCGGCATCGCTACGAAACTGCCTGAAGACACCGACAACGCCAAGTCCGTCAAACAGGCCGGGAAGTTCAAGTCGTGGCTGGACAGGCACGGCAGCGAAGGCCAGAAGGATGCCGCTGAACGCGTGCAGCGGATCATCGGCGAGTAGGACGGCAAGACCGGAACAGGCCTTCATCTCCACCGACATCAACGGCGGCACAACCCCGGTCAAGGACCCCATGGCCACGGCCGAGGCCATCGCTGAAGCCTTCGACTCATACGCCGACTCCGAGCAGGGCTACGTCAGCGTGTACGACGTGTTCGGCAACACCCTCATCACCAACGCGGGGTTCTGACCCTGCTCCGCTGCGCTGATGGCCCCCGGCTCCGCCCCATCGGCGAGATCCCGCATCCTGCCGGAACTCCCGCCGATCATCTGCTCGTTCCGTTGGACGAGACGGGCCACACGGCGACGGCCACCGGAGTAACAAATTCGCCGCGAGCGGGACGCTGGTCGGTCCCGCTCGCGGCGAACGGTTGTGACGGGTGGTGGAGACGGACCGGCTCCGTCAGAGCTTGTCCATGCGCGTGTAGGGACTGACGATGCGTGCTTGGCGGGAGCCGAAGTCGACGAGCAGTGCGATGCCCTCCTCGACGCCGACGATCCTGCCCAGGCCGAACTGGTCGTGCGTAACGCGGTCGCCCAGGGCGAAGTGCTTGGCGACCGGGGCAACCGGAGCTTTGAAGGGGCTGGTGGACAGATGGCGCCGGGGCGCGGATGGCTTCGTCATCGTGAACCCAGTATGCGCGCCGTAAGGCCTCGACAGGGAGCCGTGGATGACAACGATCCGGCGCCTATGGGTGCCGACCGGCCCCGCGGTACCGATCCGGCCCGCCTCCGCGAGGGTCCCGAAGGCCGCGAAAAGCCCGAAGGGTCTCCCTAAAGCGCTCTGAGCGCCCCCGCCGTCGCCCGCGACAAACTCGCCAGGTACCCCTTCGGCAGCTTCGGGCTCCGTACCACCACCGCCCGCCAGTACAGCGGCCCGGAGATCAGGTCCAGGGCCAGGTCCTCGTCGAGCCCCTGCCGTACCTCGCCGCGGGCGACCGCCGACGCGACGATGCCGGTGGCCACGCCCTGCTGGCCCTCGCGCAGGGCCTTCTGCATGGCTTCGGCGATCTCGGGGTTGCGGGCGGCCTCGGCCTGGAGGTCGGGGATGATCTGGCCGGCCACCGGGTGGCGCAGCGCGCGGGAGGTGACCTCGTACAGAAGCCTCAGGTCTCCTTCGAGGGAGCCCGTGTCGGGCATTGGCAGGCCCTGGACCGCGATCGCCGAGACCAGGTCGAGGACCAGGTGGAGCTTGGAGCGCCAGCGGCGGTACACCGCGGTCTTGCCGACGCCCGCGCGGCGCGCGATGCCCTCGATGGACATACGGGCGTAGCCGACGGCCGCGAGTTCCTCGAAGACGGCGGCGCGGATGGCCTCGGTCACGTCCTCGCGGAGCACGGCCGCCCCGGCGGGGGCCCTGCGGCGGGGCCGTGGCCGAGGTGCGTCGGCGTCGGCGTCGGCGTTCGTCGTCATGCGGACCAGCATAGGGCGTTACGACGAAACGGTTGCGTTCCGACGTAGCGAAGGCTTACGCTCGCGTTGCGACGATACGGTCCCGTCCCGACGTAAGAGCAGAGTAAGAAGCAGAACAAGAAACAGAGTTGAGAAGCAGGCCGAGAGCACCGCGAAGCGCGATGTCGACATCGACGTCGACGTCGAGGACGGGTCGTCTCCAGCGAACGCCACCCCCCTAGTGAAAGCTGTGATGTGAGTCAGGTCCTCCACACACCACCTCCAGCGACCTCCACCGCCCCGGCCGCCCCGGCCGCCCCGGCCGCCCCGGCCGCCGAGTCCCCCACGGCCCTCGCCGACCTCGCCGACCTCGCCGACCGCCACGGCCTCACGGTCAGCGGAGCCCGGCCCACCCTGCGCGAGTACGTACGGCAGTTGTGGGCTCGGCGGCACTTCATCACCGCCTTCTCCACCGCCAAGCTCACCGCGCAGTACAGCCGGGCCAAGCTCGGACAGGTGTGGCAGGTGGCGACCCCGCTGCTGAACGCGGCGGTGTACTACTTCATCTTCGGCGTCCTCATGGGCACCAGGCGCGGCGTGCCGGACTATGTCCCGTTCCTGGTCACCGGCGTGTTCGTGTGGACGTTCACGCAGAGCTCGGTCATGGCGGGGACCAGGGCCATCTCAGGCAACCTGGGTCTGGTCCGGGCGCTGCACTTCCCTCGCGCCACGCTGCCCCTCTCCTACTGCCTGCAGCAGCTCCAGCAACTGCTGTTCTCCATGGCCGTACTGGTCGTGATCCTGCTCGGCTTCGGCGTGCCGGTCACCCTGTCATGGCTGCTGATCGTGCCCGCGCTCGCCCTGCAGTTCACGTTCAACGCCGGCGTCGCCATGGTCGTGGCTCGGATCGGCGCCAAGACTCCCGACATCTCGCAGCTCATGCCGTTCGTGCTGCGCACCTGGATGTACACGTCGGGTGTGATGTGGAGCCTCGACAGAATCCTCGCCAACCGGAACCTTCCCGGCTGGGTCCACGTCCTGCTGGAGTGCAACCCCGCCGCCGTCTACATCAACCTCATGCGGTTCGCGCTGATCGACAGCTTCCACGCGAGCCAGCTGCCGAGCCACGTATGGGCCCTCGCCCTGGGCTGGGCGCTGCTCGCCGGCGTCGGCGGATTCATCTACTTCTGGAAGGCTGAGGAGACGTACGGCCGTGGCTGACATCACCATTCCCCGCCCCGACAAGGCCGCCGCGTCCGGCGACGCCCCCGCCGAGCGCGTCCCCACCGTCATCGCCGACGGCGTCGACGTCGTGTACCGGGTCAACGGCACGGGAGGCGGCCGTGGCGCCGCCACCGCCGCGCTCCATCGCATGCTGCGGCGGAAGAAGAAGACGGAGAGAGCCTCCGGTGTGCGCGAGGTGCACGCCGTGAGAAACGTGTCCTTCACCGCGTACCGGGGTGAGGCCATCGGGCTCATCGGGACGAACGGGTCCGGGAAGTCGACGCTGCTGAAAGCCGTGGCCGGGCTGCTGCCCGTCGAGAACGGTCGGATCTACACGGACCGCCAGCCGTCCCTGCTCGGCGTGAACGCGGCGCTGATGAGCGACCTCACCGGCGAACGCAACGTCTATCTCGGCGGGCTCGCGATGGGGATGTCGCGGGAGCAGGTCAAGGAGCGGTACCAGGAGATCGTCGACTTCTCGGGCATCAACGAGAAGGGGGACTTCATCACACTGCCCATGCGGACGTATTCGTCGGGCATGGGCGCCCGGCTCCGGTTCTCCATCGCTGCGGCCAAGCAACACGATGTGCTGCTGATCGACGAGGCGCTGGCGACCGGTGACCGGTCCTTCCGGAAGCGGTCCGAGGCCCGTATCCGTGAACTGCGCAAGAGCGCGGGCACGGTGTTTCTGGTCAGCCACAGCAACAAGTCCATTCGGGACACGTGTGACCGGGTCCTGTGGCTTGAGAGGGGGGTGCTTCAGATGGACGGGGCCACGGAGGACGTGCTGAAGGAGTACGAGAAGTTCACGGGCGGTGACAAGAAGTAGGAGAGACCCGCCGGAGCCCGGACCCGCGCCTTCGAAGGGGGCGCCCCTGAACCAGGGGCGCCCCCTTCGCCGTACCCCGTACGAACGCCGTACCCGTACGAACGCCGTACCCCTTACGAACGCCGTACCCCTTACGAATCCGTGCGCAGCAGCGTCCGCATCGTCCGCATCGCCACCGACAGATTCGCCAGGTCGAACGAGTCCGACCCCTGGATCTCCTCCAGCGTGGTGCGGGCCCGGCTCAGGATCGCCGCGTTCTTCTGCTCCCACACCTTGAAGCGCTGCTCGGGCGTGGACGTGCCGTTGCCGACCGTCAGGACGTCCGCCGTGAGGGCCGCGTGGCAGGCGTAGAGGTCCTCGCGGATCGCGGCGCGGGCCATGGACTGCCAGCGGTCGGCGCGGGGCAGCTCGATGATGCGGTCCATGAGCTGGCTGATCCGCAGGCGGTCGCCCAGGTCGTAGTAGACCTCGGCGACGGCCAGCGCGTCCGTGCCCTTGCGGTCGGCCACCCGGACGATGTCGAGCGTCGGGAAGGCGGCGGAGAACCCGGCGACGCGCGTGGCGAGCTCGGCCGGGAAACCGGCGGCCGTCAGCTCGTCGTGGATCTTCTGGTACCACTCCAGGTCATCGCCGCGCAGCAGCTTGGGCAGCTCGGCCCAGACCTGGCCGACGCCCTCCTTGAAGAAGGCGATGGTCTCGGTCAGCTCGATCGGCTGCGGCCGGTTGTTGAGCAGCCAGCGGGTGCCGCGCTCGACCAGGCGGCGGGAGTGCAGGCGGATACGGGTCTGGACGGCCGCGTCGACCTGGTTGTCCAGCCCTTCGACCGCGTCCCACACCGCGCCGGAGCCGAAGATCGCGCGGGCCGCGGTCTGGGCGCGGACGATCTCCTCCAGCGAGGCGCCGGTCTCCTCGCGCAGACGGTGCAGGAAGCTCGTACCGCCCGTGTTGACCGTGTCGTTGACCAGGACGGTCGTGACGATCTCGCGGTGCAGCGGGTGACTGTCGATGTGCGAGGCGAACCGCTCGCGCAGCGCGGTCGGGAAGTACGCGTACAGCAGGCTGCGCAGGTACGGGTCGTCGGGCAGCGAGGTGTGCAGCAGCTCCTCGGCGACCGTGATCTTCGTGTACGCGAGGAGGACGGCCGTCTCCGGGCCGGTCAGCCCGTGGCCGCTGCTCAGCCGCTCACGGATCTGGCGCTCGGTGGGCAGGAACTCCAGGGCCCGGTTGAGGTGGCCCGCCCTGACCAGGTGGCGCATGAAGCGCTGCTGGGCGTGGAGCATGTCCTTGGACTGGGCGAGGGCGTTGGCGATCGCCACGTTCTGCGCGTAGTTGTTGCGCAGGACCAGGTTGCCGACCTCGTCGGTCATCTCGGCGAGCAGCTTGTTGCGCTGCTTGACGGTCATGTCGCCCTCGGTGACCAGCCCGTTGAGCAGGATCTTGATGTTCACCTCGTGGTCGGAGGTGTCCACGCCCGCGCTGTTGTCGATGGCGTCGTTGTTGACGCGACCGCCGTGCATCGCGAACTCGATGCGGCCGAGCTGGGTCAGGCCCAGGTTGCCGCCCTCGCCGACGACGCTGACGCGCAGGTCGCCGCCGTTGACGCGGATCGCGTCGTTGGCCTTGTCACCGACGTCGCTGTGGGATTCCGCGGCGGCCTTGACGTACGTGCCGATACCGCCGTTCCACAGCAGGTCGACCGGCGCCTTCAGGATCGCCTTCATCAGGTCGGCCGGGGTCATCTTGGAGACCTTGCCCTCGATGCCGAGAGCCTCGCGGATGTGGTGGTTGAGCGGGATCGCCTTGGCGGTGCGGGGGAAGACGCCGCCGCCGGCCGAGATCAGCTCGGTGTTGTAGTCGGCCCAGGAGCTGCGCGGCAGCTCGAAGACGCGGCGCCGCTCGGCGTACGAGGTGGCCGCGTCCGGGTGCGGGTCGATGAAGATGTGCCGGTGGTCGAAGGCAGCGACCAGGCGGATGTGCTCGCTGAGCAGCATGCCGTTGCCGAACACGTCACCGGACATGTCACCGATGCCGACGACCGTGAAGTCCTCGGTCTGCGTGTCCACCCCCAGCTCGCGGAAGTGCCGCTTGACCGACTCCCAGGCACCGCGGGCGGTGATGCCCATGCCCTTGTGGTCGTAACCGGCCGAGCCTCCGGAGGCGAAGGCGTCCCCGAGCCAGAAGTTGTACGACTCGGCCACCTCGTTGGCGATGTCGGAGAAGGTGGCGGTGCCCTTGTCGGCGGCGACGACGAGGTAGGTGTCGTCCTCGTCGTGACGGACCACGTCCGGCGGGGGTACGACCTCCCCGGCCACCATGTTGTCGGTGATGTCGAGCAGCGCCGAGATGAAGGTCTTGTAGCTGCGGATGCCTTCCGCCAGCCAGGCGTCGCGGTCGACGGCCGGGTCCGGCAGCTGCTTGGCGACGAAGCCGCCCTTGGCGCCGACGGGCACGATGACGGTGTTCTTGACCATCTGCGCCTTGACCAGCCCGAGGATCTCGGTGCGGAAGTCCTCGCGGCGGTCGGACCAGCGCAGCCCGCCACGCGCGACCTTCCCGAACCGCAGATGCACGCCCTCCACCCGAGGCGAGTACACCCAGATCTCGTACGCCGGCCGCGGCGCGGGCAGATCGGGGATGGCCTGCGGGTCGAACTTCATGGAGACGTAGTCGTGCGGCTTGCCGCCCAGCGTCTCCTGGAAGAAGTTCGTGCGCAGGGTCGCCTTGATGACGGTGAGGAAGGAGCGCAGGATCCGGTCCTCGTCGAGGGACGCGACCTGGTCGAGAGCCCCGTCCAGCTCCTCCAGGAGCCCTTCGACGATCTCCAGCCCGGCGCGCTGCCGTTCCGGTGACATCCGCGCCTCGAACAGGGAGACGAGGAGGCGGGTGGTGTGGACATTGTTTCGGAGGGTGTCCTCCATGTAGTCCTGGCTGAAGGTGGAGCCCGCCTGGCGCAGGTACTTGGCGTACGCCCGCAGCACCAGCGCCTCACGCCAGGTGAGGCCCGCGCTCAGCACCAGCGCGTTGAACCCGTCGTTCTCGGCCTGCCCGGTCCAGGTCGCGGCGAAGGCGTCCTGGAACCGCGCACGCGCGTCGTCGCCGGGGTAGTCGCCGCTGCCGTTCTTCGACTTGGGCATGCGCAGCCCGAAGTCGTAGACCCAGGCGGTCGTACGGTCCGAGCAGCGCAGCTCGTACGGCCGCTCGTCGATGACCTCGACGCCGAGCCGGTTGAGGACGGGGAGCACGGCCGACAGGGAGACCGAGCCGCCCTTCTGGTAGATCTTGAACCGGCGCTCGTCGGGCGCGGCGCCCACCGGCTCGTACAGGCTGAGCGAGAAGTCCTTGTCCTCGCCGAGCTGTTCGAGGTGGACGAGGTCGGCGACCGCGGCGCGCGGGGTGTGGTCGGCCTTGTAGCCCTCGGGGAAGGCGGAGCCGTAGCGGCGCAGCAGCCCGGCGGCGCGTTCCTCGCCCAGCTCGGCGCCCAGCGCCTCGGAGAAACCGTCGGCCCAGGAACGGGCGGCCTCGACGAGCCGGGCCTCGATACGTCCCTTTTCGGAGTCGGACAGCCTCGGCAGCTCCGTACCCTGCGGGACGCGCACCACGAAGTGCAGCCGGGAGAGGATCGACTCGGTGTTCCAGGCGGTGAAGTCGACGCTGATACCGCCGAGCTCCTCCTTCAGGATGTCGATGATCCGCAGCCGTACGCCGGTGGTGTAGCGGTCGCGCGGGAGGTAGACGAGGGCGGAGTAGTAGCGCCCGTACTCGTCCTGCCGCAGGTAGAGCCGAAGCCGCCTGCGCTCCTGCAGGTAGAGCACGGACGTGACGATGGACTGCAACTCGTCGACGGGGGTCTGGAAGAGCTCGTCGCGCGGGTACGTCTCCAGGATCTGGAGCAGATCGCGCCCGTCGTGGCTGTTGGGCGAGAACCCGGCGCGCTGAAGGACTTCGTCCACCTTGCGCCGAATGACGGGCACGCGCCGCACGCTCTCGGTGTAGGCGGCGGAGGAGAACAGCCCGAGGAACCGCCGCTCACCGACGACGTTCCCGTCCCCGTCGAACTTCTTCACACCCACGTAGTCGAGGTACGACGGCCGGTGCACGGTCGAGCGGCTGTTGGCCTTGGTCAGGACGAGGAGCTTGTGCTCACGGGCCTTGGCGCGGGCGTCGGCGGGGAGCCGCTCGAAGGAGGAGGAGACGGGGTGGCTGTCCGGCCCGGCGTGATGCGGATCGGCCCGCAGAATGCCGAGCCCGGTCCCCGGCACGGCGGCCAGGGTGTCGTCCCCGCGAAGCTCGTACTCCCGGAACCCGAGGAAGGTGAAGTGGTCGTCGGCCAGCCAGCGCAGCAGCTCGCGGGCCTCCTCGATCTCCTGCGCGCGCAGGTCGTCGGCGAGGGGCTCCTCCGGCAGCTCGTCGGCGATACGGAGGGCCGAGTCCCGCATCTTCTCCCAGTCCTCGACGGCCTCGCGGGCGTCGGACAGGACGCGCAGCAGATCGGCGGTGATCTGCTTCAGGTCGGCCCGGTCGGTCTCGCGGTCGATCTCGACGTGGATCCAGGACTCGGTGTGCGCGTCATGTGGAAGGGCCTCGCCGGCGGGCGGGACGGGGAGGACTTCGATGAGCTTGCCGGTGACATCCCGCCGTACGAAAATCTGCGGGTGGATGACGACATGAATCCCGCGCCCCTGCCGCGACAACTCATTGGTCACGGAATCAACGAGGAACGGCATGTCGTCGGTGACGACCTCGACGACGGAGTGGCTGCAGGTCCAGCCGTTCTCCTCAACGGTCGGGGTGTGGACCCGCACGCTGGCCGTGCCCTGGGGGCGATTCTCGGCCAGCCGGTAGTGCGAGAAGGCGGCTCCGAAGATGTCGACCGGGTCGCGGTCGGTGAGGTCCTCCGGTGCGGTGTGCAGGTAGTAGCGCTGGAGGAACGAGAGCACGGTTTCGTGGTCCGGGGTGCCGGGAGTGCCCTCACCCGTCGTCCCGGTCGGTAGATGCCCCCCGACCGGGCTGTTCTCAGCTACCCGGGCGGCCCGTTCGAGCAGCTCGGCCTTGGCTTCGTCCAGCTTGGTCTGCATTATCCTCTGGCTCCTGTCGCGCGCCGTTGCGTGACGTTGAAGGAAGTACGGTCTCTGCTCCGCGGTTTCCGACGCGACGCCACGACGCGGGGTGTCCGGTCTTCTTCGACGCTATGCCGCGGAGGGAGATGAGCGGGGGGTTCTCGGCCGTTCTCGGCACGTCCGGGTGCTGTGACGCTGCTCTCCGCGCCGCCCTCCCTGGGAGTGCCCGGCATCCCCGGAGCCATCCAGACTCCGCCCCGCCCGCGAGGACCAGCGATCGCCGCCCGGTCACGGATGTCGTCCGTGCACCTCGGGCGCAGAGCAGGGACACCAAGGCCCCCGCGAACTATCGCGCTGATCACGCCACAAGGCTATCGCCCCGGACGGGGGCCCCGTCATGAGCCGTATGTGTACAAAACCGGGGGTAGAAGTTTGACGTTCTGCACAGGGACGGGGGGTGAGAGTTGTGCAGGGTGGGGGTGGGTTGTGGGGGTATGGGGTGGGGTAGGGCAGGTGAGGGGTGGGCACGGCGGTGGCTGAGCTTCTCCAGCCCGTCCGGCGCTTGAGGACGAGGCCGCAAGGCCGACAAACCACCCACCCAGCAGCACTCGTCATCCCACCCCAGCCCCCTCCAGCCCGTCCGGCGCTTGAGGACGAGGCCGCAAGGCCGATGAACCACCCACCCAGCCGCACCTACCCGACCCACCCCGGGGGTCTGGGGGCGCAGCCCCCAGGGATGGGACGGGTAGGGGCGGCGGGGGCGAGAAAACCCACCACCCGGAAACCCCCACCACGAACCCCTTGGCAAGACCCCACCCCCCGAGGCACCTTGCCAAAGACGGCCAACAGAGGCGAAGACACGGCCGAGGGAAGCGGAATCGACATGACAGCCAAGATCCTGATCGTCACCGGCGACGCGGCGGAATCACTGGAGGTCCTGTACCCCTACCAACGCCTGCGCGAGGAGGGCTACGACGTCCACATCGCCGCCCCCACCCGCAAAAAGCTCCAGTTCGTCATCCACGACTTCGAACCCGGCTTCGACACCTACACCGAAAAGCCCGGCTACACCTGGCCCGCCGACCTCGCCTTCTCCGAGGTCGACCCCGGCCAGTACGCCGCCCTCGTCATCCCCGGCGGCCGCGCCCCGGAGTACCTCCGCAACGACCCCGAACTCCGCAAGATCCTCAAGTCCTTCTTCGACACCGACAAACCGGTCGCCCAGATCTGCCACGGCCCCCTGCTCACCGCCGCCGTCGGGGCCCTCCACGGCCGCCGCGTCACGGCGTACCCCGCCCTGGAACTCGACATGCAGGCAGCCGGCGCCACCTTCCAGGACACGGAAGCCGTGGTCGACGGCACCCTGGTCTCGTCCCGCGCCTGGCCCGACCACTCCCGCTGGATGCGCGAGTTCCTCACGGTACTGCGCGCCAAAGCCCCAGCGACCTGACCACCACCGGTCCGACCAGGCACGCCGGTGACATCCAACCGGTCACGCCAGTGACAAAGGACGGCGGCTGCCCCACCGACGCGGGCAGCCGCCCATGGCACGCCCGGGCCGAAGCGGCGGGGCGCCTGCCATGACGGTCACGGGCCGTGGCGAATGGACCAACCCTGTCGACACCCACCGCCAGCCGATGGCCGTACGCAGGGTCTGGTGCCGGGTGAGCGCGGTCCGCCGGCCGCCGGTGAGCACGTCGAACCGGTGGTCGAGCCGGGCCACCAGCTCCGTCGGCAGCACCGCGCACAGTCGTACCGCCGCCAGCGCCAGCGCCAGCGGAATCCCGTCGAGCCGGTCGACGAGCGCGGGCAGCCGCTCCCGGTCGGCGTCGCTCACGGCGAAGCCGGGCACGCCGCAGCCCGCGCCCGCTCCATGAACAGCTCCAGCGCGTCCGCGCGGGCAAGCGGAGCGATCTGCACGAGGTGCTCGCCCGGCACGTCCAGGGGCTGTCTGCTGGTGGCGAGGAAGCTGACGTCCGCCGCCTCGCGCAGCAGGATGTCGGAGGGCATGGCGCAGGCGTCGACCAGGTGCTCGCAGGTGTAGAGCACGATCAGCAGCCGGCGCTCCTGAAGGTGTGCGACCACCGCGTCGATCGGCTCCATGCCGGGCTGTTCCGGCAGTTCGAGCACCGTGGCGAGCATCGCCGGGATCAGCTCCGGGTCGCGCAGCGCCGACAGCTCCGCCAGCCACACCCCGTCCGGGAACCGCTTCACCAGCTCGGCCGCCGCCCGCAGCGCCGTACGGCTCTTGCCGACCCCGCCCGGCCCTTGCACAACATACGCATTCGAGCACGGAACGTAAGCATATTCACGCCAAGTACATGCTTTCCAGGCACTGGCACCCACGGAGCGAAGCCCACGCCCTCGAAGCGAGGAGGGGCGAGGGGAGGGGAGGGGAGGCGTGGCGAGGCGAGGCCTTACGCCGCCAGCCTCCCCGCCACCTCCACCGCCTCCTCCAGGCTGTCCACGACCGGCGCGCCCACCCCTTCGAGACTGGCCCGACTGTGGGAACCCCCGGTGTAGAGAACCGCCTGCGCACCCACATGCCGAGCGGCTACGGCATCGTCGGCCGCGTCCCCGATCACGACCACACGCGTCGGCTCCACCGCACCCAGCGCACTCACATGCCGCACCATGTGCTCGGCCTTGCTGCCACCGGAGGGCCCGGTCCGCCCGTCGACGCGTATGAAGTGCGGCTCGATCCCGAACCCCCGCACCAACGGGACCAGTTCGTCATGGACGTACATGCTGAGGATCGACTGACTGCGCCCCGCCGACTGCCAGTCCGCGAGCAGCCCCGGCACCCCCTCGGTGAGCCCGCACGCCGTGCGGTGCTCCGCGTAGTACCGGTGGAAGGCCTCGTCCATGATCTCCCACTCGTCGTCGGTCGGCAGCCGTCCGATCAGCCGCTCGTAGAACTTCGGCACCGGCACGCAGTACAGCTCCCGGTACCGCTCCAGCGTGATCGGCTCGATGCCCAGCTCGGCGAACGCCGCGTTCGTCGCCCCGATGATGGCCTCATTGTCATGGAACAGGGTTCCGTTCCAGTCCCAGACGATGTGCGCTGCTTCGTGCTTCCCCATACCAAGAACGTACCCGTCACCACTGACAACGCACCGTGAGCGCCTGCGCACGGGCTCACGGCCGGGAGCCCGTGCGGGGATTTCACTCCCCGGGGCCCCGCCGAAGGACAGGGGTTCAGTCCCCGAGCCCGACCAGATTGGGGATCTCCTGCGTGGCGAACCACAGCAATTCGTGGTCCTCGGCCCCGTCCACGGTGAACTGGGCGTCGTCGTCACCGTGGTCCGCCGCTCCCAGCGCGTCCGCCGCGGCGGCGACATCGGGCTCGGCCTCGTCGGAGTCGACGTGCACGGCGGCGGCCTTGGCCAGCGGCACCGGCCCGGCGACCCGCACCTCGCCGAGCGCCGCCGGATCGAGCCCCCGGTCGGGGTCGGCCACGGCGGCTCCGTCGGCGACGTCGACGGCGACGACGACCCGCCGCCGGGCGGCCTTGGGGTCACCGGCGAGGAGGCGCAGCGAGGCGAGGGCGGCGCGGTTCAGGGCGGCGTACTCCAGCTCCTCGATGTCGTCGGAGAGGTACCACTCCCGCAGCGCGGGCGTGACGGCGTACGCGACGAACCGCCCCTCCCCCAGCTCACCCGTCTTGTACGCCTCAGCGAGGCCGGGGAGGGTCAGGGGGACGTAGACGCGCATGGCAGGCCGCTTTCGTAGTCGGAAGGCTCCTCGGAGGCATTCCGCGGAGGCTCCGAGGAGGGCGTTCGCGCACCTCCGGAGCGGCCTTCAGGATACGTGCGGGAGTCCCCTTTCGAGTCCCCGTCCGACGGGCCGGACGCGTCCACCCCCGAGCCGCGTCGTCACCCGGCCCGCCCCCATCGCATCGGGCCCGAGCCCCGCCCCGGTCACTCTGATAGGTGAACCTTTCGCGACCCCCGGCAGACCTGGGCGCTCCTTGCGACCGCCACCCCTGTCCTCGTACAAGATCCCCACACGAAGTTACCGACCGGTACCTGCCGGTTCACGGAAACGGGGACCCCCATGAGCAAGGTCATGACCAGGACGAAGCGCCAGTCGGGCACCCGCCCGCCCGTCCGCCACGACACCCGCCGCCCCGGCGCCACCCCGACCCGCACCACCCCGGGCCGCGGCCGCCCGACACCACCGAGCACAGGAGCTTTCTCCACGGCACCAGGCAACACGGCGCCCCGCAGCACGACACCCAACGGCGCCCCGGCCCGCAGCACAGCGACCAACGGCACTCCCACCCGCACCATGGCGCCGAGCGCCACTCCAGCCCGCACGGCACCAGGTGGCACGCCGACCCGCACGGCACCGGGCGCTACTCCGACCCGCACCACAACGACCCGCGACGCCCCCGCCCGCGCTACAACGACCCACAGCACCCAGACCCGCACCACGACCGCCAAGGGCGCCCCGGCCCGCACCACGGTGCCGGGCGCCGCCCCGATCCGCACCACGACGGCCGGCGGCACCCCGACCCGTACGGCACCCAGCACGGCCCCTCCGCGCCCCGTCCCCCAGCCTCGCCCCACCGACCACTTCGCCGACCTCTTGCTGGCGGTGCTGAGCGGCCAGCGGCCGGTGCACAGCATGCTGCGCCACACCGCGGGCCGGGCCTACGACGAACTGGCCTGGCTCGCCGAGCGCGGCCCCCTGCGCACCACCCGAGGCACCCTCCCGGTCGTCCGTGACATCGGCTACGACGTCCCCCGCCCCGGTGCCATCGAGGCCTTCGCCCGCATCGGCGCGGGTGACCAGCTCCGCGCCATGGCCTTCCGCCTGGAACACGGCCCCGACAACCGCTGGCGCTGCACAGCAGTGGAACTGGGCGGCCCGAGGATGCCCCACCCAGACGACGACTGACCGACGAGGACTGACCCGCGTCGGCGCTCGTCGGCACACGTCGGCACACGTCGACACAAGTCGACAGAGCACGAGGGGCCGGGCACCCTCAGGTGCCCGGCCCCTCACAGCTCGCCCTCGCGGAGCGATCGGCTCGCCCCCGCAGGGCGACCGGTCACTTCTTGCGGCGGCGCCCGCTCTTGGCCTGCTTGCGGCGCTCCGCGCGGGTCAGGCCGTCGGACTCCGACCGGACGGCGTCCTCGTTGGCGAAGTCACCCTCGACGACACCGCCCTCGCCGTCCACGGTGGGCGCGGAGAAGTGCAGGCGGTCGGGGCGCTGCGGGGTGTCCAGGCCCTTGGCACGGATCTCCGGACGGGAAGTGCCCGCCTGGGCCGGCACGGCGTCCTGCTTGTCGAGGGACGGCTTGGCATCCTCGACCGGGACCTCCTCGACCTGCTGCTCGACCTGGACCTCCAGGTTGAACAGGTAGCCGACGGACTCCTCCTTGATGCCCTCCATCATGGCGGTGAACATGTCGAAGCCCTCGCGCTGGTACTCGACCAGCGGGTCCTTCTGGGCCATCGCGCGCAGGCCGATGCCCTCCTGGAGGTAGTCCATCTCGTAGAGGTGCTCGCGCCACTTGCGGTCGAGGACCGACAGCACGACCCGGCGCTCCAGCTCACGCATGATCTCGGAGCCGAGCTGCGCCTCCCGCGCCTCGTACTGTGCGTGGATGTCGTCCTTGATGGACTCGGAGATGAACTCGGCGGTCAGACCGGCCCGGTCGCCGGCCGCCTCCTCCAGCTCCTCGATGGTGACCTTCACGGGGTAGAGCTGCTTGAACGCGCCCCACAGCCGGTCGACGTCCCACTCCTCGGCGAAGCCCTCGGCGGTCTCGGCGGTGATGTACGCGTCGATCGTGTCGTCCATGAAGTGCTGGATCTGCTCGTGCAGGTCCTCGCCCTCCAGGACGCGGCGCCGCTCGCCGTAGATGACCTCGCGCTGCCGGTTGAGGACCTCGTCGTACTTCAGGACGTTCTTGCGGGTCTCGAAGTTCTGCGTCTCGACCTGCGACTGGGCGGACGCGATCGCGCGCGTGACCATCTTGTTCTCGATCGGCACGTCGTCCGGGACGTTCGCCATCGACATCACGCGCTCGACCATCTGGGCCTTGAAGAGCCTCATCAGGTCGTCACCCAGCGACAGGTAGAAGCGGGACTCGCCCGGGTCGCCCTGACGGCCGGAACGACCGCGCAGCTGGTTGTCGATACGACGCGACTCGTGCCGCTCGGTGCCGAGGACGTAGAGGCCGCCGAGGTCCTTGACCTCTTCGAACTCGGCCTGCACCGCCTTTTCGGCCCTCTCCAGGGCGGCGGGCAGCGCCGCGGCCCACTCCTCGATGTGCTCCTCGGGGTCGAGGCCGCGCTGACGCAGCTCCGCCTCCGCGAGGTCATCGGGGTTGCCGCCGAGCTTGATGTCGGTGCCACGACCGGCCATATTCGTCGCCACGGTCACGGCGCCCTTGCGGCCGGCCTGGGCGACGATCACCGCCTCACGGTCGTGCTGCTTCGCGTTCAGCACTTCGTGCTGGATGCCGCGCTTGCTGAGCTGCTGCGAGAGATACTCGGATTTCTCGACCGAGGTGGTGCCGACGAGGATCGGCTGGCCCTTCTCGTGCTTCTCGGCGATGTCGTCGACCACCGCGTCGAACTTGGCGACCTCGGTGCGGTAGATCAGGTCCGACTGGTCCTTGCGGACCATCGGCCGGTTGGTCGGAATCGGGACCACGCCGAGCTTGTAGATCTGGTGGAACTCGGCGGCCTCGGTCATCGCCGTACCGGTCATGCCGGAGAGCTTGTCGTAGAGGCGGAAGAAGTTCTGCAGGGTGATCGTGGCGAGCGTCTGGTTCTCGTCCTTGATCGGCACCCCTTCCTTCGCCTCGATCGCCTGGTGCATGCCCTCGTTGTAGCGGCGGCCGGCGAGGATACGGCCGGTGTGCTCGTCGACGATCATGACCTCGCCGTCGATGACGACGTAGTCCTTGTCGTTCTTGAAGAGCTCCTTGGCCTTGATGGCGTTGTTCAGGTAGCCCACCAGCGGCGTGTTCACCGACTCGTAGAGGTTGTCGATGCCCAGCCAGTCCTCGACCTTGGCGACACCGGACTCGTGGATGGCGACCGTGCGCTTCTTCTCGTCGACCTCGTAGTCCCCGGTCTCCTCGATGCCCTTGAGCTGGTTGCCCGGCTCGCCCCTCTTCAGGCGGGTGACCAGCTTGGCGAAGTCGCCGTACCACTTGGTGGCCTGGTCGGCCGGGCCGGAGATGATCAGCGGCGTACGGGCCTCGTCGATGAGGATGGAGTCGACCTCGTCGACGACCGCGAAGTTGTGGCCGCGCTGGACGAGCTCGTCCTTGGACCAGGCCATGTTGTCGCGCAGGTAGTCGAAGCCGAACTCGTTGTTCGTGCCGTACGTGATGTCGCACGCGTACTGCTCGCGGCGCTGGGCCGGCGTCATGTTGGCGAGGATGCAGCCGACGCTCAGTCCCAGGAACTTGTGGACGCGGCCCATCATCTCGGAGTCGCGCTCGGCCAGGTAGTCGTTGACCGTGATCAGGTGGACGCCGTCGCCCGACAGCGCGTTCAGATACGTGGGCAGCGTGCCGACCAGGGTCTTGCCCTCACCGGTCTTCATCTCGGCGACGTACCCGCGGTGGAGGGCGGCGCCGCCCATGATCTGCACGTCGTAGTGGCGCTGCCCGAGGACGCGCTTGGCTGCCTCTCGGACGGTGGCGAACGCCTCGGGGAGCAGGTCGTCGAGCGTCTCGCCGTCGACATACCGCTGCTTGTACTCATCGGTGAGGGCCCGCAGCTCG
The DNA here is from genome assembly GCF_053591955.1 of Streptomyces sp. NPDC002845. Classification (NCBI taxonomy): domain Bacteria; kingdom Bacillati; phylum Actinomycetota; class Actinomycetes; order Kitasatosporales; family Streptomycetaceae; genus Streptomyces; species Streptomyces sp. NPDC002845. The sequence goes on from NZ_JBSFUU010000010.1 coordinate 156,254, forward strand.
GCGTCGGAGAGGTCGACGAAGTCCTCTTCGATGGAGTTGACCTGGTCCGCGATGCGGTGCAGCTTGCGCAGGATCTTGCCTTCGCCTGCACGCATGATCTTCGAGAGGACGGACACGGGGGTTGGTCTCCTTGCCGGTCGGGCCTGGGACGGTCGATTCCAAACAACTGATTGAGCAACGGCCATCGTAAGCGAGGACCCGCCCGTGTCGGGAGGTCTGCCTGTGACAGCCACTAGAACAACGTGCGGGCGAGGCGGATGGTGCCGGATTCCGCCCACGAATTGCGCGAATCGTGATCACTGCCTCACACACAGCTAGCATCCCGCTTCAACAGCCAGGACCCGCAAAAGGGATGGCACCCTTCCGCTCTCCCCACCACAATCGGCCGATGAAACCCGTCACCCTCACCACCGCCCGGCTGCTCCTGCGTCCGGTGGGTCCGCAGGACATCGACGCGGTGTACGTCGCCGCCCAGGACCCCGACATCCAGCGCTGGACGACCATCCCGTCGCCGTACCTCCACGAACACGCGCGGAGCTTCGTCGACCAGACGATCCCGGACGGCTGGGCCGACGCCTCGATGTTCACCTTCGGCGTCTTCCTCCCCTCCGGGGAGCTCGTGGGCATGCTCGGCATCACCATGCACTCCCTCGGCGCCGGCGAGATCGGCTTCTGGGCGGCAAAGGAACACCGCGGCAACGGCTACATCACCGAAGCCACCCTCACCGCCTCTCACTGGGCCTTCACCACCCTCTCCCTCGACCGCCTCGAATGGCGAGCCGAGGTGGGCAACACCCCGTCCCGCGCCGTGGCCGAAAAGGCCGGCTTCACCATCGAGGGCACCCTCCGCTCCGCCCTCAACAACAGGGGCGTACGCCGCGACTGCTGGGTAGGTTCCTTGCTCCCCTCCGACCTGGGCCTCCCTTCAACGGCCCCGTACTTGCCGCCACGAACGTCCTGAGACCCAACAGCGCCTACCCCGAGGCCTCCTCACCTGCACCTTCCAGACCGGCCCCGCCCTTTCCAGCCCGTCCGGCGCTTGAGGACGAGGCCGAAGGCCGATCCCACAGCAACCACCACCCACCCGCACACACCCCACCCCCCAACGGGGGTCCAGGGGGCGCAGCCCCCTGGCGGGGTCGAAGGGGCGGAGCCCCTGGAGGACGGGACGGGTAGGGGCGGCGGGGGCGAAACCCCCACCAGCCACACCCCCACCCACCCTCATCTCCCCAGCTCACCCCCCGCTGTCAGTCCCACCCCCTACCCTGCGGACCATGACAACCCTCCCGCGCCCCACCACAGAACTCTCCGCAGACGAGGCCCGCCGCATCGCCCTTCGAGCCCAGGGCCTCCTCGGCGCCCCGGCCCGCAAGTCCGGCGTCCGCGGCATACTGCGGCACCTGGGCGCGGTCCAACTCGACACCATCTCGGTCCTGGCCCGCTCGCACGAACTCATCCCGTACGCCCGCCTGGGCGCAATAGGCCGCACCACAGTCGACAAGGCGTACTGGACAACTGCGTCCTTTGGCGCGCCTCCGGCACGACCCCACGCCTTCGAGTACTGGTCCCACGCCGCCTGCATCCTCCCCATCGAGGAATGGCCCCACTTCGCCTTCCGCCGCCGCGCCTACCGCACCCGCCCCCACTGGCACCACCCCCTTCCGGACGGCGCCTACGACCGGGTCATCAAGCAACTCCGCGCCGAAGGCCCTCTCACCGCCACGGAGCTGGGCGGAGCCAAGCGCACCAGCGAGTGGTGGGACTGGTCCGGCGAGAAGGTCGCCGTCGAACGCTCCCTGATGTACGGCGAGGTGGTCTGCGTGGAACGCCGCGGCTGGAAGCGGGTGTACGACCTCGCCGAGCGCGCCGTCCCCGACGAGCTGCTCCACGACGACCTGGACGACGCCGAGTGCCTGCGCCGCCTCGTCCGCCTCGCCGGCCAGGCACTCGGCGTCGGCACACGCGCGGACATCGCCGACTACCACCGCCTCAAGGGCGAACAGGTCGACGCGGTGATCACCGACTCGGGCCTGGTCCCGGTGACGGTGGCGGGCTGGAGCAAGCCCGCCTGGGCCGACCCGGCGGCCCTGGAAACACCCCCGCGCGGCCGCCACCGCACGACGCTTCTGTCCCCGTTCGACTCCCTGATCTGGGAGCGGGCCCGCACGGAGCGCATCTTCGGCTTCACCCACCGCTTGGAGGCCTACGTCCCCAAACAGAAGCGCGTCCACGGCTACTTCGCGATGCCGGTCCTCGCCGGAGGCCGCCTCGTCGGCCGCGTCGACCCCGCCCGCGACGGCCGCACCCTGGTCGCCAAACAGGTCACCCTCGACGGCCCCAAGGCGGTCCCGGCAGTGGCCCAGGCCCTGCTGGAGGCGGCGAGCTGGGTGGACTGCACCAACGTACGCGTGGAACAGGTGGACGCCCCCGAGCTGCGCGAACCCCTGACGACAGAACTGTCCCGCGCTCTGGGATGAGACGCCCTGGGGCGAGACCTGCCCTGGGCAGAGGCCTAACGGATCTCGAGAATCTTCTCCCGCATCGCATACACCACGGCCTCCATCCTGGAGTGCAGCTGCAGCTTCTCCAGAATGTTGCGCACATGGTTCTTCACGGTGTTCTCGGAGATGAACAACTCCTTGGCGATATCCCGGTTGTTCATCCCCGTCGCCACCAGCTTGAGAACCTCCAGCTCACGGTCCGTCAGCCGGGGCGCCGGCACCAGACGGCGCTCGTCCGTCCGCTGGATCATCGACTTGAATTCGGTGAGCAGCTTCGACGCCATCGAAGGGCTGATCTGCGACTGCCCGTCGGCGACGGCGCGAATGGCCGTGGCCACCTCGTCGGTGGAGATCTCCTTGAGGAGATAACCGGTGGCGCCCGCCTTGATCGCGTCGTAGAGATCGGCTTCCTCGTCGCTGATCGTCAGCATGATGATCTTCGCGCTGGGCGCCACCTCCTTGATGGAGGTGCACGCCTCGATCCCGCCGCGCTTGGGCATCCGTACGTCCATCAGCACGATGTCCGGCAGCAGATCGGCCGCCTTGTCGACCGCCTCCGCCCCGTCACCCGCCTCGCCGACGACCTGGATGTCCTCCTCGGCCGCGAGCACGATCTCCAGACCGCGGCGGAAGAGGGCGTGGTCGTCCACGACGAGGACCCGGATGGGCTCCTTGCGCGGGGAGCCCGCCTCCGGGCCCATGCCGACGACGCCGCCGTCGGCATCCTCATCACGCATCGGTCCGAAGCTGTCCGCCATCGTTCCTCCCCCTAGAAGGCCGTGGCCTGTGTTCCTGTGCCATCGCCAACCCAAGGCAACGGCCCACCGGTTGGGGCCGGTCCGGCCATGATTTCATGCCCGGACGACAGTGCGGTGACAGAGCGAGGCGCAAAGTGGTCGCACACCGGTGCCCCTGGGGGCGCACGCGCGCACCAGGGGCACCGGATCGGCTGTCACCCGGCGAAGGTCAGCCGCCGAGCGCACCGCCCGCGGCCGCCGACTGTCCTTGGGCCACCATGGGGTCCGTGCTGAGGTGGATGACGCCGTAGTCGTATGCGTGCCGCCGGTAGACGACACTCGGTTCCTTGGTCTCGGAGTCGACGAACAGGTAGAAGTCGTGCCCGACCAGCTCCATCTCGTAGAGCGCCTGGTCGAGCGTCATCGGGGAAGCGACGTGGGTCTTCTCACGGACGATGAGGGGGCCTTCGCCCTTCACTTCCAGCGAGCCGATCTTCTTGGTGGGCACGCTGTCCGAGTGCTCATCCTCATGGACGGCGTGGCCGTTCCCGTTCAGCGTCGCCACGCCCGGGACGTGGTCGGGGACCTCGGCTGCCGTGAGCCGTCGGGCTCCACGGCGCGTGAAACGCTTGTCGTGCTGCCTGCGCAGCCGGGCTTCCAGCTTCTCCGCTGCCAGGTCGAGTGCCGCGTACGGGTCGCTGGCCGCTGCTTCCGCCCGGATCACCGGACCTCGGGAGTGAAGCGTGATCTCCACTCGGTCCGATCGGTCGGCCTGCCGGGGGTTGGGCTCCTTGGACACCTCGACGTCGAGGCTGATCACCTTGCCATCGAGCTTCTGGATCTTCTCCAGCTTCAGCTTCTCGGCCACGTGCTTCCGGAACCGCTCGGGCACCTCGGTCTTGCGGCCCTTGACGACGATGTCCACGCAGAACTCCGTTCCCGGATAGCTCCGCATCCCTGGCGGAGCATCTCCCTTTTGCACCAGGCTCCGGTGAGTCCCGGAACCTTCGGACTCGGTGACTTCCACCTCCTCCTCCCCCGCGGGCAAGATCTCCACCCTGCCGCCGCGAGTGATTGCAGAAAACCCGCAGCACGGCATTCGGATATGCGAGGAACGGCTTGGGCCATTCCCTCACAACCGAACATATCTCGCCCGGACGGATGTCGTCACCCTCTACCGCGGGGTACCTCCGTTCAGGTGAATAGGCCTTCTCGTTACCTGCAACGATGCAAGTTCTCTGTCAGTTCCGGTTCATTTCGAATGAGTCCGGCGGGGCCGCGACGACGGCCGCACGGACCAGGTCTCCAGGGCCGTTCGGACCCGTCATCGCCTGCATCGCTTGTGTCCGGTACGCCTCCCCTGCTGTCACTCGCGCGAACCGTTGCGCCATTCTTTCCCCTGCCGCGTCGGCGTACACGGCCGTCCCGGCATCCACACCCGTTCCAGGCCGCCCACCCTGCTCCGCGAGCGCGGCGGCCCGTACGGCGCGCGCCCCCTCCGCCAGCGAGGCACCCGTCGTGATCAGGTCGTCGACCAGCACCACCCGGCCGCCAGCCAGCAGCCGATCCCCTCCCGCGGCCACGTCCAGGGCGCCGGCGAGATTGTCCAGCCGCTGCCGGGAGTTGAGCGCCGACTGATCGGCCACAGCACGCCTCTGCCGCAGCACGGCCGCCACCCGGGCCGGCATCCCGGTCCGCCGCAGCTCACCGGCCGCCGCGAGCGCGATCCGCCGTACCGGGTCGTGCCCCCGCGCCCGCACCGCTCTGCGCGCGGACGGCACGGGAACCAGCAGCACAGGCCCCTGAGCGCCGCCCACGGCGCCGCTCCGCCCGTCCTGGTGCCCTGGCCGTGTCTCGTCCAGTCCCGCCCGTACGGCCCCTGCCAAGGCCGCTCCGAGCGGTGCGGCGAGCGCCAGCGCGCCCCGTTCCTTGTGCGCGAGCAGCAGCGCGCGCACCTCGTCCTCATACGGAGCCGCCGCGTGCACCACGGGCAGCCCCAACGGCTCCGGCACCGGTCGCGCCCGGCACGGTACGGCTCCACTCAGAGCGGCACGGCACTCCGGGCAGAGCACCGTGCGAGGCCTCCCGCAGCCTCCGCACTCGGCCGGCAGCACCAGATCGGTGAGGTCCTGCCACCACCCCCGCATGCCCGTCACTGTGCCAGCACCCACGCCGCCCGGCCACCCCTGTGGACAACTCCCTGTGGACAACTCACCGCAACCACCACGGCCGTGTCCCCCACACGAGTGAGACCCCGTGCGATGACAGCCGAAGCGGCCGGCGGCAGGCCCGTACAGCGGTGGCAGGCCGCCCGTACAGAAAGAACCGCCACAGCCCACGCGGCTGTGGCGGCCCTGTCCCGGACGACCGAACGTCTCCCCTACCCCGGATAGACCGGCGCCGTCCCCTCCTTGATCACCTTCTGCCACTGCGCCCCGGACGTCAGCCGTACGATCCCGTCCTCCTCCGAGTGCGCCACCAGCGGCAGCCGCTCGTCCTCGGACGCGGCGATGTCTTTGACCCCCGTGAGCGCCGCGGGCGCCGGGCCCGGCGCGGTGGAGCCGTCGACCTGGACGTATCGCATCTGCTGCACGCCACCGGACTCGCGCCCGACCACGACGAGCCGGCTGTCCCCGGCCCACGACATGGCCGTGACCTCCTCCAGGTCCGGGGTGACGGAGCGCAGTTCGACGATCGAGACGGTGGCCTTACCCGTGGAGTCGGTGTCCCGCTCGATCCGCCCGAGGAACAGCGACTGTTCGCCGTCCTTCTCCACGATCAGCGCGATCCGTACCCCGTCGGCGGCTACCCGCACCGCCTCGACACGCCCGTCGAGCCTCGGTGTCCTGACCTCCAGCGGCTCACCCGCGCCGTCCTGAAGGACGACCAGCCGGGCGTTCTTCGGGTCTCGGTCGGCAACCCACAGGTCGTCTCGCCCGTCCCAACTGGGCGTTGTCAGCCGGTCTTCCTCGGTAGCGCCCTCGCTGCGCAGCACCGGCTCCCCGAGCGAGCCGCCCGAGGCCAACTGCCCCACATACAGCTCGCTGCCCTCCAGGGACACCCCGGCCGCCCGGTTCTCGGCGCGCGACACCGCGGCCGAGCGCAGCTCGGTGCCCTCCTCGCCCAGCGGGCCGGGCACCGGATCGGCCTCGGGCTCCCGGACGGCGCCGTCGGCGGACATACGGACGAGCCGGTGCTTGTCGTCGATGAAGTACTCGTACCCGGCGCGCTGCCCCGGACCGTGCGCGGCGACGATGTCCGCGTCGGCCTCGCCGAGCGCGCACAGCCGCTTGCCGTCCGTCCCCTGCAGCTCCACCTCCTTCACGCCCGTGGGCGTCAGGTCCTGGAGCGTGAACAGGAGCTGGGCCGCCATCTCCTCGCACTTGGCCGACGAGACGCGGTCGGCCTTGTCGTTCAGCGGCACGGTCAGCGTGCTCTGGTCGTCGGGCGTCAGCGAGGTGACGCCCTCCTTCAGCGCCGTACCGGAGGGGAAGCTCGTCCGCGCCACCGGGTTCAGCCAGCTGGTCGGCCCCTTCAGGAGGGCGCGGACCATCGCCGTCATGGGGTCCACCTTGCGGCGCACGTAGACCGGGTCGGCGACGGTACCCAGTGGCCCGGACTCCGTGGCGGACGTGAAGTAGTACTTGTTGACGGAGACGTAGTTGCGCTGGAAGTCCGACATGCCCAGCACGACCCCCTGCGGCAGCTCGTCGATGCGCCACTGCTGGGTGTCCTTGAGCCGGGTGAGGTGCACGGTCGCCCTGTAGTCCCCGCCGACGGGCGCGTACGCGTTCTGGTCGTCCACCTTGGCGACCTTCGTACCGAACAGCTCGAACTCGTACTCGCTGTCATCCTCACTGGTCCCCGTGGACTGGGACAGCGCGTTCGGGCCCTCCGTGAGGATCGTCGTGGACGCGCCCGGCTGCCAGGTCTTGCGCGCGTTGTCCGCCAGGTACAGGCGGGCGGTGTCGTAGTCCGGGTCGTCGCTGGTCAGTGCCTCCAGGAAACCCTGCACGATCTCCGAGGGCCGGGCGTCCTCCCGCGGCTCCAGGGCGAAGACCCGCACCTGCGTGTCCTGCCGGGGCGTGGACTCCACACCCCTCAGATCCCCGTTGTCCGGCATCGAGGCACACCCGGCCAGCAGTACGGCGCCACAGCCGACGTACGCCGCCACCCGTACCGGACGCCTACGGCCGCGCCTCTCGCGGTCAGCGCCCACGGAATGCCTCCCCCTGCTCGTACTGTTCCGGATGCCGCGACCGAGCCGGCTGCTCCTGGCCGCCGCCCTCAAACGGCCTCTCCTCGGTGCCGCCCGCGACTTCGGCGGCCGTGCTGTCCCCCATGGCCTCGGCCGACGGGCGCGTGGCCTGGGTCGGCAGCGGCACCACGCGCGCGCCGTTGCCGGGCAGCGCCGTCGGGTCGGCCGTCGGGGTCGGCCCGGTCAGCCTCGGCCCTATGGATGCCGGCCCTATGGATGCCTTCGCCGACATGGTCTCCCCGGAGGGCTGCGCCGGGACGGTGGCGAGCTTGGGGCTGCCGCCGAGCGGCAAACCGGCGTCATTAAGTCCACGATTTCGCCGGGAGTCCTTCGGTTCGAGGGGGATCGGGGACCCGCGCAGCGACTCGTCCGCGGTCCGCGGCAGCGTCAGCCGGAACTGCGAACCGCCGCCCGGCTCCCCCCACGCCTGCAGCCAGCCGCCGTGCAGCCGGGCGTCCTCCAGGGCGATGGACAGCCCCAGCCCCGTACCGCCGGTGGTACGCGCGCGTGCCGGGTCAGCCCGCCAGAAGCGGCTGAACACCCGGGTCGCCTCGCCGGGCTTGAGTCCCACGCCGTAGTCGCGCACCGCGACCGCGACCGCACCGCCCGCCGCGGCGAGCTTGACCACGACGTCCTTGCCCTCACCGTGCTCGACGGCGTTGACGACCAGGTTGCGCAGCACCCGCTCCACGCGCCGGGCGTCCGCCTCGGCGACCACGGGCTGCTGGTCGCCCACGACACGTATCCGCGTGCCCTTGCGCTCGGCGAGCGGCTCGGCCCCGCTGACGACCCGCCGCACGACCTCGCGCAGGTCTATCGGCTCGGCCTCCAGCGCCGCCGCGCCCGCGTCGAACCGGCTGATCTCCAGCAGGTCCGCGAGCAGCGACTCGAACCGGTCCAGCTGGTCGGCGAGCAGCTCGGCCGACCGCGCGGTCACCGGATCGAACTCGACGCGCGCCTCATGGATGACGTCCGCCGCCATCCGGACGGTCGTCAGCGGCGTACGCAGCTCGTGCGACACGTCGGAGACGAACCGGCGCTGCATCCGCGACAGGTCCTCCAGCTGCTGGATCTTCAGCTGCAGGTTCTGCGCCATCTTGTTGAAGGCCTCGCCCAGCCGCGCGATGTCGTCCTCGCCGGTGACCTTCATACGCTCCTGAAGGCGCCCGGCGGACAGCCGCTCGGCGATTCCGGCCGCCATCCGTACGGGTGTGACGACCTGGCGCACCACGAGCCAGGCGATGGCCCCGAGGAGCACGACGACGAACAGCCCGGCCGTCGCCAGCGTCCCCTTCACCAGGCTCAGCGACTTCTCCTCCTGGGTGAGCGGGAAGAGGTAGTACAGCTGGTACGGGTCCCCGTTGGGGTCGTTGACCTGCTTGCCGATGATCAGCGCGGGCTGGGAGTCCTGGCCGTTGGTGTACGAGACGCGCGTATAGCTCTGCACCGCGCCCGCGCCGTCGTCGACGCGCTCACGCAGGTCCTGGGGCACGCTGAGGTTCCAGTCCACGACACCCGAGGCGCGCGGTCCCAGGCCGCCGGTGGCGCCGTCGGCCGAGGCGGGAGCGAGGGTCACGACGTCGAACGCGCCCTGGCCGCCGCTGGAGAGCGACTCCACGAGGTTGCTCATCCACTCGCCGACGTTCTGCACACGGTCGCCGTTGATGTCCGAGCTGTCGTTGCCCGCCGCGTTCGCCGCGACGTCCGCCTGCTGCCCGGCGGCGGTGAACCCGCCCGTGGCCTGGCTCTGCGACGCCTTCACCTTGGCGTCCAGCAGACCGTTGCGCACCTGCCCGATGACGACGAAGCCCAGCAGCAGGACGACACCGAGCGACATCAACAGGGTCGTGACGACGATCCTGAGCTGGATGTTGCGCCGCCACAGCCGCATCACCGGCAGCAGCGGACGACGCACCCAGCGCATGAACAGCCGGAGGACCGGGCTGCCCTGGACTCCGCCCTGCAGCAGCCCGCCCTCCAGGACGCTCCCCCAGCGGGAACCCGTCACCTTCCGGCCGACAGGCCGCCCCTCGCGGGTCCCCGGCTGACCGGGCGCCGAAGCGGCACTGTCTCCGGACATGTCAGCTCGGTCCGGCCTTGTACCCGACACCACGCACGGTCACCACGATCTCCGGCCGCTCCGGGTCCTTCTCGACCTTGGAGCGCAGCCGCTGCACATGAACATTCACGAGACGGGTGTCCGCCGCGTGCCGGTACCCCCAGACCTGCTCCAGCAGGACCTCGCGCGTGAACACCTGCCACGGCTTCCGTGCCAACGCGACCAGCAGATCGAACTCCAGCGGCGTGAGCGCGATCGACTGCCCGTCCCGCTTCACGGAGTGACCGGCGACATCGATGACAAGGTCACCGATGGCGAGCTGCTCGGGCGCCGGCTCCTCCGACCTCCGCAGTCGCGCCCGGATCCGCGCCACGAGCTCCTTCGGCTTGAACGGCTTCACGATGTAGTCGTCGGCGCCGGACTCCAGCCCGACCACCACGTCCACCGTGTCGCTCTTCGCCGTCAGCATCACGATCGGCACCCCGGACTCCGCCCTGATCAGACGGCACACCTCGATACCGTCCCGCCCGGGCAGCATCAGATCGAGCAGCACCAGATCAGGCTTGGTCTCGCGGAATGCGGCCAGCGCCTTGTCGCCGTCGGCTACGAAAGACGGCTCAAAACCTTCACCACGCAGCACAATGCCGAGCATCTCGGCCAGTGCGGTGTCGTCGTCGACGACAAGGACTCGTCCCTTCATAAAGGCCATCATCCCATTAACTAAATCGTTACCTGGCGTGACCTGGCACACAGCTCTGCCAGGGCCTCAGCTGTCACGGGCGACACGGCGCCCTCTTCGGTGACGATGGCCGTCACCAACTCGGGCGGCGTCACGTCGAACGCCGGGTTGTACGCCTGGGTGCCCAGGGGTGCCACCGCTATCCCGCCTCCCGCTTCCGTTCCCGCCGCGGGCACCTGGGGCGCCGCGATCTCGGTCACCTCATGACCGGCGCGCTGCTCGACCTCGATGGACGCCCCGTTGGGCGTGTCCGGATCGATCGTCGTCACCGGCGCCACCACGATGAACGGCACATGGTGATACCGGCACAGCACCGCGAGCGGATAGGTCCCCACCTTGTTCGCCACCGAACCGTCGGCCGCGATCCGGTCGGCCCCGACCAGCACCGCGTCCACCTCCCCCGCCGCAAACAGCGAACCCGCCGCATTGTCCGTGAGCAAGGTGTACGCCATTCCGCTGCGGGCCGCCTCCCACGCCGTCAGACGTGCACCCTGCAGCAACGGCCGCGTTTCGTCCACCCACAGCCTGCGCAGCCGCCCCGCCCGGTGCGCCTCCAGAGCCACCGCGAACGCCGTGCCCTCACCACCGGACACCAGCATCCCGGTGTTGCAGTGCGTGAGCACCCGGTGCCCGCCGCCCGGCAACAACTCGTCGAGCAGCGCCAGCCCGTGCCGGGCCATACGCGCACTGGCCTTGGCGTCCTCCCGGTGCAGCACCCGCGCCGCGGCGAGCGCCGCCTCGGCGGCCTGCTTCTGGTCCCCGCCCGCGGCGAGCGCGGCCCGGTACGCGTCCCGGGCCCTGCGCACGCCGACGGCAAGATTCACCGCGGTCGGCCGGGCGCTCGCGAGCGCCTCCGCGGCCTCCTCCGCGTCGAAGCCACGCGCGGCGGCGAGCGCGACGCCGTACGCCCCGGCAATGCCGAGCAGCGGCGCCCCGCGCACGGCGAGCGTACGGATCGCCTCCACCAGCGCGGGCGCGTCCGTGCACACCAGCTCGACCTCCTCGGCCGGCAGCCTCGTCTGGTCGAGGAGGACCACGACGGGGCCTTCGGGGGGCTCGTCCCAACGAATCGCGGGTATCTCCGCCGGCCGGTTGTCGTCGCCGGATTGCGCGTACTGATCAGCCATCCGCCCAGTCTGCCCCTTATCCGTCGGACAATTGAAGGCGGGCAGCCCGTACAGCCCCCGGTCCCTTCTCGGACACACCGTGGCACGATGGGCGCCAACCTGCCGCCGCGACCGCGGACGGGCACCGTGAAGGAGCGATGATGAAAGACACTCCGGGCTGGGCCTCGCCCGGATCTGCCCCCTCGGGCGGCCAGGAGCCGGACACCTCCGGCACCGCGCAGCCGGAGCAGCCCTCGGACCAGGACGGTGCGAACCAGCCGGAGCCGCCGTCGAAGTGGTCCAAGGAGCAGCCCCCGCCCGGCCAGTGGTCCGCGCCGAGCCCCCAGGGCCCCGGCCAAGCCCCGCCACCACCCCCGCCCGGCCCGGGCTGGGGCGGCCAGCCACCGGGCGGCCCCAGTGGCTACGGCGGCCAGGCCGGCGGATACGGCGGCTGGGGCGCACCCGGATCCGGAGGCGCGGGCTACGGCGGTCCCGGTCCCGGCGGCTGGGGCGGCCCGTGGGGCGGTCCCCCGCCCGCGGCCAAGCCCGGCGTGATCCCGCTGCGCCCGCTCGGCGTCGGCGAGATCCTCGACGGCGCGGTCTCCACCATGCGCACGTACTGGCGCACGGTCCTCGGCATCTCCCTGACCGTCGCCGTCGTCACACAGATCGCCATCACCCTGCTCCAGGGCTTCGTTCTGAACGACAGCGCGGGCACAGAGGCCCTCAACGACCCCAACGCCACGCTCGACGAGCTGACCAGCGCCATGGGCAGTGCGATGCTCAGCTCGGCCGTCCTGTTGCTGATCAGCCTGCTGGGCACCATCGTCGCGACCGCCCTGCTGACGACCGTGACCAGCCGCGCTGTCCTGGGCAGGTCGGTGACCACCGCCGAGGCCTGGCGGGACGCCCGGCCTCAGCTCCTGAGGCTGTTCGGCCTGACACTCCTGCTGCCGCTGATCGCCGGCGCGATCATCACCGCCGGCATCCTGCCCGGCATCTTGGTCGCCGTCGCCGGTGGAGGCGACGGAGGTGTCGTACTCATGGTCCTCGGCGGTCTCGCCGCGTTCGTCGTCGCTCTCTGGGTGATGATCCGCTTCTCGCTCGCCTCGCCCGCCCTGATGCTGGAGAAGCAGAGCGTCTTCAAGGCGATGGGCCGTTCCTCCAAGCTGGTGCGCGGCTCCTGGTGGCGGGTCTTCGGCATCCAGTTGCTCGCCACGATCATCGCCAACATCATGGCGTCGATCATCGTGATCCCCTTCGCCTTCCTCGCCGGTGCCCTCAGCGGAGACGGCGTCACCGGCTTCCTCAACAGCACCACCGGGGACTTCGGCTGGACGTTTCTCATTGTCAGCGGGATCGGCTCGGTGATCGGGTCCATGCTCACGTTCCCCATCACCGCGGGCGTCACCGTGCTGCTCTACATCGACCAGCGCATCCGCCGCGAGGCCCTCGACCTCGACCTGGCCCGCGCCGCCGGCATCCCGGACTACGACTCCCACGCCCCCGGCACCACCCCGGGGAGCTGATGCGGTGAGTCTGTCGGGGGGAATCGTCATCCCTGTGCTGCGGCGCGCGGACGACGAACCACCGGTCACCCTCCCGCGCGACCCCGCGCGGGAGGCGGCCGAACGTGAACTGTCCAAGCGGATGTACCACGAGAACGACCCCAGTTGGTTGCAGCGTGCTCTGGACACCTTCTGGGAGTGGGTCGACAAACTGTTCAGCGCGGCCTCCTCCGCCACGCCCGGCGGCGCGCTCGGCCTGATCGTCATCGTCTTGGTCGTCCTGGCGCTCCTCGGGGCGCTCTGGTGGCGCCTGGGCACCCCGCGCCGCTCCCCCACCTCGTCCGCCGCGCTCTTCGACGACCGCCCCCGCAGCGCCGCCGAACACCGCGCGGCCGCCGAGGCACACGCCGCCCAGGGCCACTGGAACCAGGCCGTCCAAGACCGCATGCGCGCCGTCGTACGCTCCCTGGAGGAACGCGCCCTGCTCGACGTACGCCCCGGCCGCACCGCCGACGAGGCCGCCTCCGAAGCCGGCCGCGCACTCCCCGCCCACGCGGAACGCCTGCGCGCCGCCGCCCGGGACTTCGACGACGTCACGTACGGCGGCCGGTCCGCGGCCCACAGCACATACCGCGGCCTCGCCGCCCTCGACAACGACCTGGAGCGCACCAAGCCCGTGCTGACCAGCAGCGCCCACAGCACGGACCACAACGCCCGCCAGGGAGCCGCCGAATGACCACCGAGGCCACGCTCCCGTCCACCTCGGCCTCGCCCACCGCCCGCCAGGTGTGGACCCGCGCGCGCGGTGTCGTCCTCGCGCTGGTGGTCCTCCTGGCGGCGGCCGTCGCGATCGCCGCGGTCCGCTCCGATGCCCGGCACGGCGCGCTCGACCCCCGCTCGGCCGATCCCTTCGGCAGCCGTGCGATCGCCGAACTCCTCGACGACCGGGGCGTGTCCACACGCGTGGTCACCACCCTGGACGAAGCGAGCACCGCCACCGGCCCCGACACCACCCTCCTGGTCGCCGTCCCGGACCTGCTCACCGACCGCCAGCAGTCCAAGCTCCACGCCGCCACCGAGGACTCCGGCGGCCGTACGATCCTGGTGGCCCCCGACACCCCGTCCGTCGGCACCCTCGCCCCCGGCGTGAGCGCCGACGCCACGCTCAGCTTCGAGTCGACGCTCTCTCCCGACTGCGACCTCCCCGCCGCCCGCCGAGCGGGCACCGCCGACACAGGCGGCGTCCGGTACCACACCACCGCGCCCCGCGCGGACTCCTGCTACCTCAGCGACGGCCTCCCCACCCTGCTCCGCCTCCCGGCGCCCGAAGAGAACGGCGACACCGTCGTACTCGGCGCCCCCGACATCCTCTACAACGACACCCTCGACGAGCAGGGCAACGCCTCCCTCGCCCTCCAACTCCTCGGCTCGCGCCCGCATCTGGTCTGGTACCTCCCCTCGCTCTCCGACGACTCGCTCACCGACACCGGCGAGCGCAGCTTCTTCGACCTGCTCCCCGCTGGATGGCTCTGGGGCACTCTGCAGCTCTTCATCGCCGCAGCCCTGGCCGCCCTCTGGCGGGCACACCGACTCGGCCCCCTCGTGCCCGAAAAACTTCCCGTGGCGATCCGCGCCTCCGAAACCGTCGAAGGCCGCGCCCGCCTCTACCGCAAGTCCAACGCCCGCGACCGCGCGGCCGCCGCACTTCGCTCCACCACCCGCACGCGCCTCGCCCCCCTCGTAGGTGTCCCCCTCGCCCAGGCGCACGCGCCCGAGGCCCTGCTGACCGCCCTGTCCACCCACCTCCACGGTGACGGACAGTCCCTGCACTCCCTCCTCTTCGGCCCGCCGCCCAGCGACGACGCGGCCCTCACCTCCCTCGCCGACCAACTCGACGCCCTCGAAAGAGAGGTACGCCGTTCATGATGGACCCGACCACTGACAACGCCGGGTACACCGGGGATCCGGGCGCCGCCCGCTCCTCCCTGGAAGCCCTGCGCGCCGAGATCGCCAAAGCCGTGGTCGGCCAGGACCCCGCCGTGACCGGCCTCGTCGTCGCCCTCCTCTGCCGCGGACACGTTCTCCTGGAAGGAGTCCCTGGAGTAGCCAAAACGTTGCTCGTCCGCGCCCTCGCATCCGCACTCGAACTGGACACCAAGCGCGTCCAGTTCACCCCGGACCTCATGCCGAGCGATGTCACCGGCTCCCTCGTCTACGACACCCGCACCGCCGAGTTCTCCTTCCAGCCCGGCCCGGTATTCACCAACCTCCTCCTGGCCGACGAGATCAACCGCACCCCGCCGAAGACCCAGTCGTCCCTGCTGGAGGCCATGGAGGAGCGCCAGGTCACGGTCGACGGCACCCCGCGCCCGCTCCCCGAGCCGTTCCTGGTCGCCGCAACCCAGAACCCGGTCGAGTACGAGGGCACGTACCCCCTCCCTGAAGCCCAGCTGGACCGCTTCCTCCTGAAACTCACCATCCCCCTTCCCTCCCGCCAGGACGAGATCGACGTCCTGACCCGCCACTCCGAGGGCTTCAACCCGCGCGACCTGCACTCCGCCGGCCTACGCCCCGTAGCGAACGCCGCCGACCTCGAAGCCGCCCGCGCCGCCGTCGCCAAGACCTCGATCTCCCCCGAGATCACCGCCTACGTGGTGGACATCTGCCGCGCCACCCGCGAATCCCCGTCTCTGACTCTCGGCGTCTCTCCTCGCGGCGCGACGGCGCTCCTCGCCACCGCCCGAGCCTGGGCCTGGCTGACCGGCCGCGACTACGTCATCCCCGACGACGTGAAGGCACTGGCACTCCCGACACTCCGCCACCGCGTCCAACTCCGCCCGGAGGCCGAGATGGAGGGTGTGACGGCCGACTCGGTCATCAACGCGATCCTCGCCCACGTCCCCGTCCCCCGCTGATGGCACTCACCGGACGCGCCGCGCTCCTCGCGGCCCTCGGCACCCTCCCCGTCGGCATCTGGGAACCCAGCTGGACGGGCATCCTCGCCATGAACGCCCCCCTGGCCCTGGCCTGCGCCTGCGACTACGCCCTGGCCGCCCCCGTACGCCGCCTCGGACTCAGCCGCTCCGGCGACACATCGGCGCGCCTGGGCGAAGCCGCGGACGTCACCCTCACGATCGCCAACACCTCGAATCGCCCTCTACGCGCGCGCGTACGCGACGCCTGGCCCCCCAGCAGCTGGCAGCCCGACACCGAAGGGGCCGCCTCCCGCCACCGCATCACAGTTCCCCCGGGCGAACGCCGGCGGATCACCACCCGCCTACGCCCCACCCGCCGAGGCGACCGCCAGGCCGACCGCGTGACGATCCGCTCGTACGGCCCGCTGGGCCTTCTCTCCCGCCAGGGCACCCACAAAGTCCCCTGGACAGTACGCGTCCTGCCCCCGTTCACCAGCCGCAAGCACCTGCCCTCCAAACTGGCCCGCCTGCGCGAACTCGACGGCCGCACCAGCGTGCTGACCCGAGGCGAGGGCACGGAATTCGACAGTCTCCGCGAATACGTCCCTGGGGACGACACCCGCTCCATCGACTGGCGCGCCACAGCCCGCCAGACCACGGTCGCGGTACGCACCTGGCGCCCGGAACGCGACCGCCACATCCTCCTGGTCCTCGACACCGGCCGCACCTCCGCGGGCCGCGTCGGCGATGCCCCCCGCCTCGACGCCTCCATGGACGCCGCGCTCCTCCTGGCCGCCCTCGCCTCCCGCGCCGGCGACCGCGTGGACCTCCTCGCCTACGACCGCCGCGTCCGCGCCCTCGTCCAGGGCCGCACAGCGGGTGACGTCCTCCCGTCTCTGGTCACCGCTATGGCCACCCTGGAACCAGAACTCCTCGAAACGGACGCCCGCGGCCTGACGGCCACAGCACTCCGTACGGCCCCACGCAGCGCCCTGATCGTCCTTCTCACCAGCCTCGACGCTGCCCCCATCGAGGAGGGCCTCCTCCCCGTCCTCTCCCGTCTCACTCAGCGCCACACACTCCTGGTGGCATCGGTGGCGGACCCGCACATCGCACGGATGGCAACACACCGAGGCACCACAGATGCCGTTTACGAGGCTGCCTCAGCGGCCCAGGCCCAGGAAGAACGCCACCGAACCGCAGAACAACTCCGTCGACATGGCGTCACGGTCGTCGAGGCGACCCCGGACGACCTGCCGCCGGCTCTCGCTGACACCTATCTGGCACTGAAGGCAGCAGGACGTCTTTAAGCTCAGTCTCAGCGGGCCTCCTCTGAGGAGAAAGGAGAGGAGGCCCATTAACCCCCATAAACGCAGAAAACCCCGCACCTGATGGTGCGGGGTTTCCCTCAATATTTGTTCGGCGGTGTCCTACTCTCCCACAGGGTCCCCCCTGCAGTACCATCGGCGCTGTAAGGCTTAGCTTCCGGGTTCGGAATGTAACCGGGCGTTTCCCTCACGCTATAACCACCGAAACACTATGAAACAATCAACCGCACCCCGCACGGCCCGTGCAGGGGGTTGTTCGTGGTTTCAGAACCAACACAGTGGACGCGAGCAACTGAGGACAAGCCCTCGGCCTATTAGTACCGGTCACCTCCAGCGGTTACCCGCCTTCCAGATCCGGCCTATCAACC